>NZ_JACFPK010000003.1:0-237521 GCF_016102025.1 Lactobacillus sp. M0393
AAGGTAAAAGAAAAAGAACCAAGCAGTTTTTTAGCTGCTTGATTCTATTCATTTAAGCTCTATCAACAGGATTTGACAAAGAGCCAGGAAATCATCGTTCTTTTTTCGTGGTCTGGGAACTAGTTTTTTCCCAGACACCACTCAATTATTATTCAGTTACTATTAAATTATTCATTAGGTGCATCCTGGATTTTTACATCCGCACCAAGTAGCCGGAGTTTTTCTTGCACGCGATCATAACCACGGAGAATATTATCAGCATTGTCAATTACAGTCTCGCCATCTGCCATCAAACCAGCTATCATTAAGCAGGCTCCTGCACGAATTTCACCAGCTGAAACTTTCGTACCATGAAGTTTAGCAGTTGGATGAATCAAAATAATATTATCTTCCACTTTAATGTCCGCACCCATTTTACGCAACTGCTCAATGTGACCGATTCTTTTAGGATAGATCTGGTCAATAATCACGCCTTCACCGGACTTGGCAGAAAGCAGAAGCGGAGTCACCGGCTGCTGCAAATCTGTCGCAAATCCTGGATAAGAAGACGTGCGAATTTGTGTCATTTTTAAATCGCCAGCAGGATAAACATAAAGGGAATCTTCTGTTGCATCAATGACTACACCCATTTCTTCTACCTTGGCTAAATAGGAATCAAGGTGCTCCTCAATAATATTATGAATACAGATACCATTGCCAATGCAACCGGCAAGAGAAATATAAGTGCCTGCTTCAATTCGATCAGGAATTATAGTATGTGGCGTTTTAGCTTGCAGCTGCTTAACTCCTTCAATCCTAATCGAATCCGTTCCGGCACCCCTGATAACTGCGCCCATATTATTTAAAAACGTAGCCAAGTCAATTATTTCAGGTTCTTTAGCAGCATTATCAATAATAGTTTGTCCCTTAGCGGTTACTGATGCCATAATTATATTCATTGTTGCGCCTACAGAAGGCATTGCTAAATGAATAGTAGCACCATGGAGCCCTTCTGCAGGGGAAGTAATTTTTATTTGATCATTCTCATTTTTTACACATGCGCCTAAGGCTTCAAATCCCTTAATATGTTGATCTATGGGGCGGGGACCAATATCATCTCCACCAGGGAAGCCCACAACAGCCTTACCAAAACGACCAAGAAGGGCACCCATAAAATAATAAGATGCACGCAAACTCTTGATTTTACCACTTGGCAATGGGCTCATCTTAATGTGTTCTGGATTGATACGCAATGTTGTATTGTGAAAATCACTCACAACATCCATTTCACTGAGCAGATCCATTAAGTTGTCAACATCTGCAATCTTTGGAACACCTTCCAAAGTTACTGGTGTACGCGACAATATAGATGCTGGAATTAATGCGACCGTCGAATTTTTGGCACCACCAATCCAGACATCACCCTGCAGGGGCTTTCCACCATGAATTATCATTTGCTTCATTGGCGAAAAAATCCTTTTCTATTTCGTTTAGTCATAATAATGTTATAGGAATTTAACAGAAAAAACAAGAGAAGACCTTTGCCTTCCCTCACCCAAAAATCTGGTTTTTGTATTATTCAACTTTGCCAATTAAAGCTTTTCTTCAGGAAGACCACATGCAGCACCAATAAATGCTTTATACAATCCTTCCGGCCTTTGCGGTCTACTCAAAAATTCAGGGTGATATTGTGCAGCAATGAAGAATTTGTTCTTAGTTAATTCAATAATTTCAACTAAGTGGTTATCTGGTGATACTCCAGCAAAAGTCATTCCTGCTTTTTCAAATGCTTCACGATATTCATTATTGAACTCGTAACGGTGACGGTGACGCTCCTGAATGACATCTTGATTATCATACGCAGCAGCTGTCTTTGTTCCCTTCTTCAAGGTTGCTGGGTAAAGACCTAAACGCAAGGTTCCGCCAATATTTTCTTCGTCACGCTTATCAGCCATAATGTCAATTACATTATGCTTAGTCTTAGGATCTGCTTCGGTGGTATTAGCATCCTTATATCCTAAAACGTCACGCGCAAATTCGACAGTCGCCATTTGCATCCCCAGGCAAACTCCTAAAAACGGAATATCATTTTCACGGGCATACTTAATTGCTGTAATCATTCCCTCAAAACCACGTGAACCAAAGCCACCAGGAACGATTAAACCATCGGAACCTTCCATAAAGTCAGCAATATTATCTTCAGTCACATCTTCTGCCTGCACCTTATTAATTTTGACATCAGTATTGTAGGCGTAACCAGCATGTTTTAGCGCATCAGTAACAGAAATGTAGGCATCCTCAAGTTCAACATACTTACCAACAAGAGTAATTGTAGTAGTATGTTGTAAATTTTTAACCCGTTCATCAAGCCTTTGCCATTCAGCCATATCTGCTTCATCCTTAGGACTCTTGATATGGAGAAAATCACAGACCTTTTGATCCATCCCCTGCTTTTGAAAAGCTAATGGCAAGTCAAAAAGTGATGGTGCATTAATTGATTCAATAATACGATCAACTGGCACATCAGTGAAATTGGAAATTTTATCCTTATGCTCCTGATCAATTGGCATTTCAGCACGTAACACCAGCATATTAGGCTGAATACCAATACTGCGCAATTCAGCGACAGAGTGTTGGGTAGGCTTAGTTTTCATTTCTTGTGCCGCATGTAAATAAGGTACTAACGTACAATGAATGTACATTACATTTTCTTCACCTACTTCACGGCGCATCTGTCTGATAGCTTCCATAAAAGGAGTAGATTCAATATCGCCAACAGTACCGCCAATTTCTGAAATAACAACGTCTGAATCAGTGGTCAGACCAGCACGCATAATTTTTTGCTTAATCATGTCTGTAATATGGGGAATGACCTGAACAGTAGCACCGTGATAGTCCCCACGCCGCTCTTTTTCCAGTACTTCTTTATAAATTTTACCGGTAGTAACATTGGAATATTTGCTGGTACGTACGTCAACAATTCTTTCATAGTGTCCTAAATCAAGGTCCGCCTCAGTACCATCATCAGTGACAAACACTTCCCCGTGTTGATAAGGATTCATAGTTCCGGGGTCAATGTTAATGTAGGGATCAAACTTTTGCATTGTCACCTTTAAACCGCGGTTTTTTAATAATCGACCTAAGCTAGAAGCGGTAATTCCCTTACCCAGTGAAGAAACAACACCGCCAGTAACGAAGATATATTTTGTCATTAGCCCAAACTCCTTTGCAAAAAATAAGAATAATCAAAAAATAAAAAAGCTCCCTAACGGGAGCTTAAACGCACATAACGTGCCCAAATAAAATACTATCTATTTTAGGACGCAAAGTCAAGAAAATTATTCATTGTCATCTTCGTCGTCATCATCGTTTAATTCTGATAACTGACCTTCAATACCATCTGGTAAGTCTTCGTCATCGTCATCATCAGTATTGACATAATCATCGTCATCATCAAAGTCATCAGGCTCATCATCAGCAGTGGCATCCAAGTCTTCATCTTCTGGATCATCATTGTCGTAATCAATAATATCATCGCTGCCAGTAGCACTTGCCAAAAAGGCATTAACTTTCTTATGGTGAGTCCGAGTATCTTCTTCATCCTCATCTTCAGGGTGATTAACCTCTTCATCTACAGATTCATATGGGAACCATGAACGAAGAGCCCACACATTTTCACCCATTGAAATAAATTCACCATCGGTGTTCATGTCAGTATAGAATTGGGGCAAACGTTCCCTTATTTCTTCATCGCTCACACCTAAGTACTTTTGCACAGCGTTAACAATATCTGCAAAAGCCATTCTCTTATTGTTATCTTCTAAAATTGCGCGAGCAACTTCAATCATTGATAATTCATTGCGATTTTTGTCTTTAAAGTCGTTTAATCCCACAATTGTATTCCTCTCTTTTAAACAGTCTTTTTTATTTTACTAGGCGTTCATGTAAAAATCAATGTGACGGTATAATTACCTATTAAGTATAGACCACTGTAAAGGTTATATTCAATCTGAAGTTCACGGGAATTATTATTTTTAGAAAAAAATTTAATAAATTCAGTTGTACTTTGCAGATCCATTTGATAGCCTTGTGCCACATAGCGACAATCTTTACGTTCGCCAACTATAAAATGTAACTGCGAGTAATTATTCTGGTCACTGCCACGCCTAATAATCACATTATTTTCTCTAATCAGTATTTTAACCGGTACCTGGTCATCTTCCAAGTATGAAACTCTGGTAGTTTCACCTGATTCAATTAGTTCTCCTTGGCATTTTTTAGTAAAAGTTTCGCTTTCTTTTCCTTGAGTTATTCTACTAGTAAAATCAATTTTTACTTTAGTCATCTATCTGATTCTTTGTAATAAAAAAGCCAACCATCACGATTAGCTAATATAATTTAACATCCTTCTTAATTTTAGCAGAAATTATTATAAAACAAATTATTTTTTAACACCACTAATTAGTTTTTTTAGGTTCTGACAGCAAAATATTAATACCACCAATTATAATTAGGCTTGTACTAATAACAACAATAAATTTTTCACCAAGATGATCAAGAATTACTCCGGCAACAACTGACGAAATTGGTCCACCAATATTGGCAAACGTCCTGATAGTTGTCAAAACTCGTCCTAAGTAATTATCAGAGGTCGAAGTTTGAATAATAGATTCTTCAAGGACATTATGAATGCTGGTTGCAGGGCCAAACAGGAAAAGCAGGATACAAAGCATAACCATATTCTTTAGGAAAAAGAGCATAATAATGATAGGGATAGCGCTAATAATCCAAGCCCAACCAATTGTTTTAATTTTGGCTTTCATTTTGCCACCGATGACAGCACCAAGAATTATTCCTACCAGTATACAAATGTAAAAAGTGCTATAAAGTGCCGGTTGTCCTGCCTTTGCAGCTATCCGAGGCAAAATCAAGATCAGTGCAGGTTCTGCAAATGAATATAGTACGCTGGACCAAAGATAGTGAAACAAAAAGCTGTTTCCCTTTATGTAGCGGTAACCGTTGAGAATTTTTTGCCAATATTTTGTTAAGCCTTCATCTTTATTCTCTTTTTCTTTAACTACATTGTGAACAGGAATATTTCTTAGAGCTCTAATTAGTAATAAAAGTCCGAGCAAGCTTAAGCATGAACAAGCTAAAATAATATCTCCACTTGACAAAAAGGCCAGTAATGCGCCAGAAAGTGCAGTACCACCAACATTGACCAGCTGATCAACAATATTAATCTGGGAAATGATACTGGTCATTTCGCTTTCGTCTAACACAGATTCTTTTAAAATAGCCCGATCAGCGGGACCAAAAAACTCATCACAAATGGACAGAAGTCCGGCAATAATAATGGCAAAAGCGTAATATTTACTAAAGTAAATCATTGCAGCTGTTAACATAAAAAGTAGGACTACTTGGATCACCATTGAATAAATACTGGTTTTCTTGAAAGAATGATTGTCAATGAATGGCCCATAAAAAATAGAAAGGGCTGCAGTTATTGTGAAAATGGCATTGGTAATACCAACAACAGATGAACTCTTAGATTGTGTTTGGATCCACCAAATAAAAACCATACCAAAAAGTGAGTTGCCTAAACCACTGACTAATCGGGAAAGTAAGTACGGTCTTTTTTCTAACATGATTTTTCCTCTAAAGCTTAGCTTGTTAATATCGTTTTATATTAGGCGCTTAAAATAAATAACCGCTTGTTTTACATGGAACGAAAATTTAAAATTAAAAACTTCTTTTTTCATTCTATCATTTTTTTTTAATAATAAATCATTTTTCGTAAAAAATTTCAAAAAAAAGAGTTCCGAGTCGTTTTATGTTAGATTTACAAAAGAGTTACTTTTAATAAGTTAAACAGTTATGATTTGGTCAAACTTATCTTTATTTTCTTCATGTAATTGGTGACTAACAAATACAACAGTAATCTTAGGTTGATTTAAAAAGTCATTTTCAACTTTGATAGCTCCTGCTTTATCTAAGCTGCTAGTCGATTCATCCAATAAGAACAACTTACGGTTACGTAATAATCCTCGAGCTAAAGCCAAACGTTGCTTTTGCCCACCAGATAAACTAGCGCCACCTTCGCCAACTGGGGTATCTAATTTTTGCGGCAAAGTGCTGACAAAATCCCATAGATCAGCCTTTTCCAATGCAGATTTTATTTCTTCATCAGTAAAATGCTGGCCAAGTTCCAGATTATAGCGCACTGTAGCATTGAAAAGATATGCTGTTTGATCAATGTAAACAATGTTAGACCGTAATGTACTATTATCCATATTTTTAATCTCGGTTTGGTCTATTTGAAGATCACCTGTATAGTCGGTCAACCTACCAGCTAAAATTTTTAATAGCGTACTCTTACCACTACCTGATTCTCCATCAACAGCAATTTTTTGACCATCATGAATGGTAAAGTTGAGTGGCTTTTTAAATACTGGCTTACCTGGATGATAAGCAATTTGTAAATTTTTAGCTGTAATATTAATGTCAGCAATTTTACTACCGCCTTGAGTATGAGACTTAAGTGGCTTGTCTAATTGGTATTTGCTAAAAATTGGATTGAGTGCCTGCAATTCAGTCAATATCGGTGCAATAACCGCTAATGAATTAAAAACATTAAAGGCAAGCGAAGTAGATGAATTAATTACCCCAATAGTTACCTGCTTTTCTAAAATCAGAAAACCTGTCCAAGCTTGAATAGCTACTTGACTGATAACATTGCTGGCCCCAGCTATACTGCCATTATATGAGCTATACTTTGCTTGTCGTACTTTCGCCCCAATTAATTTTTTTATAGCATCGGTAATACGCTTTTCTATTTGCTGTTCTGCAGTAAAAATATTATAAGTAGCAAACCCTTGCAAACAATCATTAATTACATTAACCACTTTTTCATTTTCCTTACTAGTAGTGAAGTTGCTGGTGGCGACTTTCTTTCGCACAAGCTGAGGTAATCCCAAAGTAAAAAGGGTCAAAATGGCTACCAGAGGCAGAAAAGTCCAATTAAATTTTATCAATGCAATTAGAGAAAAGATGGAATCACCAAAAATTTGTACCATTGAGAATAAATTTGTAAAACCATTTTCTTCAACTAAATTCATGTCATTAGTTAGCCATGATGTGTAAACTCCAGTATCATGTTTTTCAAACCTGGAAACCGAATAATCTTCTATGTGTTCAATAATATCCTGACGTAACCTTAAGCTAAGAAACTGCACCGTTTTTACGCTCAATACTTGTTCACTAATTAAGAATACAGTCATTACCAAAAACAATAAGATATTGAGCAAAATGTATTTAAAAAATGCTTGAAAATCAAGTTTAATTAAGCTATTTAAAATGAAAACATTAATTAATGAATTAAGAACCCGAAAAGCTGAGCAAATCAGTTGGAGAATTACTACCAAAGTTACTTTTGCCGGTTCTTGTTTAACGTATTTAAACAAATTTTTCATAAAACTCTACCTTAGGAACATCATCTTAAAATTAAAAACTACTTTTGTTTCATTTTACCATTAATTTTTAATAATAAATTATTTTTTTGTAAAAAATTTTAATAAATAAAAAGGCTCCGAAAGTTAATAAACTTTTGAAACTCTTTTAGGTTTGGAAATCATGTACTCATAGGAAACAGCAGTTTTAAAAAACTAAATCTAAAATATTAGAATAACTTAAGAAATGTGAATAAAATAAAAAGAGCTAAATGCTTATTATTAAAACGGTCAACTTAATGACAATTACAAATAACAGCTTTAACTCCTATAATTATTTAACCAATTAACTTAAAACAAAAGAATTACAATATGTTTTAAAAATTTAATTTTATTTATTATAAATCAGTAATTATAATGATTACATTTCTTAACAAATCCATTATATTCTCTCCTTTTAATTTAGATTAATAAATACATACCTTTATGTTATCGCTACTAAAAAAATAAACAATTGTATTGTCATATTTGAAAATCACTTTTTGCCATCCTTTTTACATTTTCACCATATCCGGCAGCGACTAAAATACTCAATACGTTTTTGGCTTTTTCATCATTCTTTTCTAAAATATCCTCATAATATTCGCATAAAATTTTTGAAAAACTAATCTCAACATAATTTGGCAAGCTTCTAATATAACTTATAGCTATATAACAAAAACTAGATCTCTCTTTTCTTATACACCAATCAATATAGTTAATCATTAATGAGCTTAAGGCAATTACTATTTTTTTACTCAAATTATCAACATTTTTATAACGTCTTATAATACTTTTAATTAGGAAAAAAGCATCATCAATTTTATAAACTTGTATAACATTGGCTATAAGCACTAAACGTAAATAATCGTTTTCATCAGTGTCTTTTTGAAAAACAATTTGTTTTATTTTCTTTTTTTCAATATCAGTAAGTTTATTCAGCGCATTACTATTATGTGTATTTAAAATAATTTTAGCCTGCAATATTAATGAGCTAACGAATGGAGTTTTAGGACTTATTGTTTCAAAATCTTCAATCAAGCTATTTATTTTATTGTCATTGTCTTCATTAGCCGCTTTTACAAGTTCATTCATTAAAACTGTTACTTTTTTTCTGTTTTTTTTATTCTTTTTATAATTACCAAAAAAATCTACAGGAGTAACGTCATGATTTTTCAAAATTTCCAGAAAATCATTTACACCGATGTCATTTAAGCCTCGCTCGACCTTTGAATAAAAGGAAACGGAAATTACACCAGCTGCCATTTCTGTTTGAGTTAAGCCTAATTCCTGACGTAAGGCTTTTAATTTGTTGCCTATATAGTTCATATGATCTCCCATCTATTTAATAATATTAGTGCCTTTACAATTATGAACAGTTTTGCCACAACTGGCAAAACTCATTATTTAATTTTAATAAAAATAATATTAACGGCAACTGTATTAAACTAAAAGGCTTAAGTTTGTTATAATTTAGGTATCAAATAACCTTTAAAGACTAATCTAGTAATTTTCGAGGATTCTATATGCCAAATTTCTACAGCCAAAAACTTAAAAAAGAAGTAGTTTTAAGAGATCCGGTTCATGAATACATCCATATTGAAGATCAGGTAATACTTGATATTTTAAAAACCAAAGAATTTCAGCGTATGCGGAGAATAAAGCAACTCGGGCCAATCTCATATGTTTTTCCTGGTGCAACTCATACACGCTTTGAACACAATTTAGGTGTCTATGAACTGACACGCAGAATTTGTAATATTTTTGCCAAAAAATATCCTTCTCAACGCTCAGGTGATGGTCTCTGGGACGATAACAACAGACTCCTTGTTGAATGTGCGGGACTACTGCATGATATTGGTCACGGCCCCTATTCACATACCTTCGAGCATCTTTTTGGTACAAATCACGAAAAAATCGGTCAAAAAATTATCACTGATCCAAATACCGAAATCAATCAGGTTTTGAGATCTGTTTCACCCAATTTTCCAGCTCTTGTAGCTAGCGTTATTGCCAAAACTTATCCTAATCCACAGGTGGTAAAAATGATATCCAGTCAGGCAGATGCTGACAGAATGGACTATTTGCAACGTGACGCTTATTTTACTGGTGTAACCTACGGTAAATTCGATTTATCAAGAATTTTACAGGAAATTCGTCCCTACAATGAGGGAATCTGCTTCACAATGGCTGGTATGCATGCTGTTGAAGATTATATTGTTTCCCGTTATCAAATGTATCAACAAGTTTACTTTCATAGAGTTGGTCGTTCAATGGAAGTAATTTTACAACATTTACTTGAAAGAGCAAAAATTATTTACCAGCAGGGTAATTTGTCTGTAACACCAAGTTTAGCCAAATTTTTAGCCAACGACTGGACGCTTAATGATTATTTGAAGCTAGATGATGGCGTAATGGAAACTAATTTTTCAATGTGGACTAAAGTGAGTGACCCAATTTTGGCGGATCTAACCAAACGTTATCTTTTTAGACAACCCTTAGCCAGTATTTGTATTGATCAGGAAACTAAAAATTTACTACCTAAATTGAAAGATTTGATTAAACAAGCAGGTTTTGATCCAAACTATTATACAGATACCAATTCGGCTTTTGACGAGCCATACGATGCCTATAAGCCATCAGGCAAAAATGCCAACAGTCAAATTGAAATCATGCAGGATGACGGACAATTGATTGAATTGTCACAATTAAGTCCACTTGTAAGATCATTAAATGGCACACTTCAAGGCGATGAACGTTTCTTTTTTCCAAAAATAATGATGTCAAATAGTGATGAACCCCAAATTTTTGATCCCCTATACCAAAAATTCCAACGTTACGTTAAAAATGGTGCGTTAAGATATATCAGAAAGCCTAAGAAATAAAAAATATTCATAAATTATTCTTCCAATTTAACAAAAAGGTGAAAATTTCATTATTTAAAAAGACTTAGAACAGGTAATAATCAGCCTATAGCTATTAATGAAGAATATTTAAATTTTGACGTAATGCAAAATATTGATTTGGCTCTTTTGAACAAGTCTTTATACCAATATTTAAAAAAATGTAAGTTACCATTAATTGAAAATTACGCAGAAATTAACGCAGTTAGAGCCACAAAAGAGCAACAAAGCTTATTACATTTGAGTGTTGACTTTCTTTTAAAAACTTTAGCTAACGTTGATACAATCTCCATATCTGGTAAGCGGGTACCTCTAGGAGTATTTGTTTCATACTATAACCCTGACTTATATACATATAGATTTAATGGCTCGAACATTTAAAAACCTTATCTCGCTTTTTAAAACGAAATAAGGCTTTTTTAACAATACACAAGTTGTTCACTGTCTAACTTATTAACACAATACTTTTTTCAATCATGATATAATAAATTTTGCATTATAAAGAAGTGATTTTTTTGATAATTTATCAACACATCACATCTATATCAAAATAAATTTGATAAAATTACTTTAAATATAACTAAATGTTTTCCATTAATTCCGAATTAATCTATCTAAGGAGTGGCTATCTTGTCGGCTATAAAGAAAGAAGAATTGATAGCTAAAGATATTCAATACCAAATTGAACAAGGCTTCATTAAATATGAACAAAAATTGACTGAACGTACTACAGCCAAAAATTATTCAGTGTCTCGCGGAACTGCCAGAATGGCTTTAAAAAGACTGGAAAAGCAAGGGTTGATCTCTCGCAAACCGGCAGCAGGTTACTTTGTTAACTACCGTAAACATGAACCTCTTTTAAATTTGATTAATTCTTTTTCAAATAAACTTGATTACCTTAATATTTCTCAACATGACACCAAATATGAAATACTGAGACATAAATTCATCGACACCGACAAAGAGCTTTCTGAAAAATTAAAGGTGTTATTGGGAACAAAAATTCTACTAATAACTCTCAGATCTGTTGAAAAAGAATCAAACGGTTATGTAGTTTATAGAATCTTTTTGCCAATTGACAACGGTTTTTCAATGAGTAGTGAAGAAATGATCTTCAATAAAATTAAGGAAAAACTGCAAACGGCGCAAGATGCAGATGTTACTTTAAACTTCTGTTTTGCTGATAAGCTAATTGCTAAAGCTCTTCATGTCAAAGTGCAATCACCTTTGTTGTCTGTAGACGCAATATTTACAAACTCAGCTAATCAAACATGTTTATTTATAGAACAATACAGTGATTCAAGGCATAGTATTAGTATTTCGCCTTCCTCTGTAATTAGTGAAAAACTTGGTACATTTAATGAATAAAATATCTTATAAAGCTCCTTTATACGAACAAATTGAACACCTTTTATACGAGAAAATTAAAGCTCAAGAGTATTTACCGGGGCAAAAAATACCTAGTGAGCGTGAACTGGCAGAACACTACAAAATAAGCAGAACCACCACAAAACGTGCCGTTAACTTATTGGTTGAGCAAGGATTATTAGTAAGAAAGTTAGGAAAAGGGACTTTTGTTGTAAGTGGCTTAGACCAAAGATTCAATATTTCTTTTGAAAGTTCCGGCTCCATGACAGATTCTTTATCTTCAAGCGGAATTAGTATTTCCAACAAACAAATTAAATTTTTTACTAATATTGATTCAAAATTTTTACGGCAAAAATTAGCTCTTAACGAAAATGAACCTGTTTATGGCGTTCAACGTTTAAAGTTACATAGTGGAATACCTTTTGCGTTAGAAAATTCTTATGTTCCGGGTAAATACTTTCCTAACTTTTATCAAATCAACTTTAATAATATTGGTTTATATGATTACATGAACAGTATGGGCCATAACTTAAAAGACTACCAAACTTATCAGCAACTTGAGACCTTAATGACAGAAGAAGCAAAATTATTACAGATCAGTACCAATACCTTTGTCTTTAAATCTTGTTACTCAAGTATTGACCAAGATCAAAACATTATAGAATATACAGAAAGCTATGTTAAAGCAAAAGAAGGGAAAATTCATTACCACTTGAGACTCAGTGAATAAATTTAGAATTTTTTGAAGCTGAAATAACGGGTAATGTAAAAATAAGCAATGATAAAAAAGCCATAAGAACGCAAATGAGGAAAAGAAATTCATAATTGGTATTGTCAATAATTAATGCTCCGAATAAGGGACCTATTGCTTTGCCTAAAGCGCTAAACATTTGAACTCTGCCCTGATAATAACCAGTTAAATTTTTGGGTGATTCAATGTCTACAAAGCTGGCAACCCCTGGAAAAAGCAATATCTCTCCTAGTGTGAGTAAACACATTGATGTCACATAGAGGCCGTAATTGTCTTTAAAAGGTAATAATAAAAGTGCAAATGATGCCAGCAATAATAAAATACCTATATTTAATCGTCCTCTAATATGTTTTAACAATAATTCATCAAAATGAGTAACAACAGGTTGAAATAGGACGATCAGAATTGCATTAAATGTCCAGAGAAAGCTGTAACTTTTAACTTTAAAGCCTTTTTCTACCATAAAAGTTGAAAGATTGCTCTGCCATTGTTCATAAATGAGCCAGCAAATTAAAACCATGACAAGAGCGCCTAAAATCTTGGGTGTTAATTTTCCCTTTTTTATTGCTTGCTTTCTGTCGCCCATTGTTTGGTCAAACTGAATATTATAATTAATAACAGCTACCACTAAAAATAGTATTTGAATTATTGTTGCAATGGCAAATACGTAGCCAATTCCCAAAGGCATAATATATCCGACTGTGAGCGTTCCAAAAACTAAACCAAAGTTTGACGCAAAGTATAAGAGGTTAAATACATAGCTGGAACGATGATTTCCGACTCTAGTCGCCAAGGAATTTTCACAAGTTACAGAAATACCGTTTGCAAGACCAGACAAAATGAGCAATAAAGCATAGGCCGGCCAAGCATGAAAAAAGATAAGTCCGCCTAAAGCAAATATATTTAAAACTATTCCCAGTAAAATAGAGTAGTAGGGACTCCAACTATCAAACAATTTTCCACCTATCAAACTACCTAACATAGTAGCAAGCTGATTTAAAAATAGGACAGATGCTGCAATTACCAAGCTTTTATGTAATGTTTCATGGATATAAATTGTGTTTAAAGGCCAAATAAAACTCATTGCGGTATTAGTAATTAAAACACCAAGAAGTAGCCACTTTAAAGAAATAGACTGTCTTTTTTTTAACATTTTTTCACCTCATTCTGTCTTCTCTATTCATCAAGACAAAATAAAAGAAATGAGTTTAAATCTCATTTCTTTTTGTTGACTCTTAAATTAAATATAAAGCTAAACACCTAAAATATGGAAGTATGCACCAGCTACACTTACTATTAAGACAATCAACATAATTAACAATGGATTCATTTTCTTCTTAAGCATCCAGTACATCACACCAAATAGTGCTAAGACACCTAGTCCCGGGGCGATACCATCAAGTAGTCCTTGGATCGTCTGGGCGCCCTTACCGGAACCTATTTTTGTAATAAAGTTAATTTTTGACATGCTCATCGTCATGCCACCAACAACCATGATCCCCATGATTGAAGCATATTCCATAACCTTATCCATAATACCGGACTTCTTTAGTTTATCAATCACGTTTGAACCAAGACCATATCCTAAAAAAGTCATGACATATCTGATTATAAAATGTGGTACATCAAAAATTATCAAGAAAAGTAAAGGTCCCAATATATTTCCCTGCATTGCTAAGGAAGTACCAACACCAGTAGCTAGTATTCTTAAAGTTCCCCAGAAGAAAGCATCACCAACTCCTGATAAAGGACCCATCATAGCGAGTTTCACAGCCGAAATTGATTGCGTATCAAAATCTGGATCACTGGCATTTTGCTCTTCCATAGCAGCTCCAATGCCTTCTGGTAGAGTAATGATGTAAGGAGTTACGTTATAAACTTCAAGGTTTCGGGTTAATGCAGCCGCTAAATCTTCTTTTTTAGGATAAAGTTTCTTTAAAACTGGAATCATGGCAAAAGTATAGCCAACATTCATCATTCTTTCGTAGTTCCACAAATGTTCTGTTGGAATACTGCGCCAAAATACTTTTTGTAGATCCTTTTTAGTTATTTTGCCTTTATATTCAGGCTGTATTTTAAAACTCATCGAAACCATCTCCTTGTTCTTCTGTTGTTTGTCCTGTGGCGGGTTCAGTAGCTGTATCTTGACCTTTCTTATCATCTTTTCTTTCAACAAAGATGTACATTACAATGATGATTAAAGCAGCAAATAAAGCTACACCTGTTGTTGACAAGTTGCCGTAAGCAACCATGAAGAAACCAATGAAAAAGAACACAGCAACTTTCTTGTTCATTATCATTTGTGCTAACATGGCAAATCCTAATGCTGGCAGTAATCCTGAAGCAATAGTCATCCCCGTCGAGATAAATTTAGGCATATTGCTGAGTAAAGTAGTAACCGCATGTTGACCAAAGTAAAATGCTGTTGGTACGATAACTAAGCCCGGTAAGCTACCCGCATAACCGCCAAGGATCATATTACGAGCAATTGCTTTAGTATCAGCATCCTGGGCGTTTTTATCAATTCTGTGAACAAAGATCAACTTTATGGGTTGACCAATAGCGGTGTTTAAAGCTAAAACAATAGTAGCAATTGGAATACCTAATGTTAAAGCTGCAGCTGTATTTGCATGAGCTTGAATTGCCAAAGCAGTTCCTAAAATAGTTCCAGAAACCATGTCAGGCGGAACATAAGCACCAATGGAAACTGAACCTACCATGGCCAGTTCCATGGCACCACCCATAATAATACCGTCTTTTAAATCGCCCAATACAAGTCCTGTTAACATCCCCATAACTAATGGACGCTGAATTAAACTCGTACCAGTAAATGCATCACTATAGCCAATTAAAGCTACAATAAAAACTAATAGCGTTTTTAAAAACATTTAGAACATCTCCTTTACCGCTCTAAATTACGTTTTTGGCCTCAATCTTATTTTCTGTAGGTACCATTTGGATAAAGACATCAACCCCTTCATCAATTAATTCTTTAATTGTTCGTTTTTCGTCTTCATTAATATAAATACTCTTGCTAATCTTTTGTTTGCCGTCACCAAATGAGATGTTGCCCAAATTAACCGATTTAATCTTAAATTCACGAGCTAACTTAGCCGCTATTTCAACAGTTTCACAAATAATGAATAGACTGTAGCGATCGGTTTTGCCACTCTTGATGACATCAATTGCACCTTGTGTGTCCTTTACTACTACCTTGACACCACTGGGCTTAGCCAAAGCAAGCATTTGTAATCTTAACTTATCATTTTTCAAGGTGTCACTAACTAGCAAAAGTGCATCAGCCCCAAGAGTTCCTGTCCATGACACAGCGACTTGGCCATGCAATAGACGGTAATCAACTCTGATCATTTTAATCATTTAAAACATCCCCTTAGAAATCATCACTTAAACTACTCGTTTGTTTAGTGAGTGTTTGATTTACATACTGAATCCCATTTTTTGCTTCTGCAATTGTCTTTTGGATTGTTTCATCCAAGGTTTTTTCATTTGACAATAATAGTTGCACTATCATTGGTAAATTAACTCCCGAGATGATATGCAGATTCTGGTATTGATCTAACATTTTCCCTAATGTTGTATTAACGCTACCACCAAGGATATCTGTTAGCACAACAACAGGCTCAGAAGAATGTTTTGCTAAAAACTCAGCAATCATTTTTTGATAATCTAAATGTTCATCAGTATAAGCTGCTATAGCATGTAAATTTTTTTGCGGACCCATAATGAATTCCGCTGTCTTTTTCACGCCAACAGCCATCTCTTCATGCGTACATATCAATACTTGAACCATTTTTACTCCTTGTTATTTTGACTATAATTTTTAGTAGTAATTGCGTTCATAAATTTATCTGCCAATGGATGAGATTTTTCCGTACTCAGTGCGGGCATCATAGAGGCAACAATAACTTGGAAAAATGGTATTACAGCCATAGAACATAAATCTTTAATCACCGGCTTGGTAATATTAATAACATTTTGCTCTTTTGGTTCACTGCCAAACGTGATCAAGTATCTTCTTGAAGTTACTACAGCTAGTTTTTCATAAATACTAGAAATTCGTGAGCTATGTTGCAGATTATCAATTAAAAACACCGTGTATTTTGGACTTAACTGAATATCTGGTCCATGCATAAATTCTTCAACTTCATAATGCATCGTAGGAATTTTCAAAGTTTCTTGGAATTTAAGAGCAGCTTCTCTAGCAACACCCAGGTTCATATTATTACCGCAAATAAACGTTGGACCCATTTCAGCAAGCTCCAGAAAATGTTCATTGACAAAATCGACTCCCTTGTCTATTGTGCTAGACATAACATCGGCTAATTGGATAAATTCATCATTAGAGTTATGTTCACGATCTTGCTTAGAGGCAACTTCATTTGCAAAAAGTGCTAAATAAAGAATTAAGGTAGACAAACCAATAGTCACATAACCAACTGTTTCTACGCCTACACCGTAATCAATTACGTAATCAGCATTACCAGCAGCCTGACTATGAACATTACCTGTCAATAAAATAGTTTGGTGGCTTAACTTTTTCATGTAATTCATCGCATGCAGAATATTGGTAGAAGCCCCACTTTGAGATATAAAGAATACGAATGTTTTGTTAAAATTAATTGGTTCTATCAGTTCAAACAATTCAGGGGTTATTACCGATACAGGACATCCTAAACGTTTAACCATATATGGTTGTGCCATTTTTGCAGCATTCATAGATGATCCAGACGCAACTATGATAACGCTTACAAAATTTTGATCACAAAAAAGTTTTACTAATGGTGTAACTAAACTTTCTTTATCATTAATGTTTTCTTTAACTTTTTGTGGTGACGCTTTAACATAATCAAGCATTTCCATCATATTCACTTCCAAACTAAAAATTTGAATAAAAAGCGGGATACACAAGTATCCCGTCTTTTTATCATACTAATATTCGAATTGACGATAATATCTTCTGTAGTTTTTATTATGCTTTGTATAAACTTGGTAGTGATTTGTTAATCTGTCTGTTAATAGAGAGTTAACAATCCATGGAATAACCAAATGTCTAAACTTATCATCAACACTTAAACTATATTCTTTTGTATCAATTACGTAATGCTCGGCGCCAATCTTCTCACAGAAACGTTGTACGCGAACGTCTTGCTTTCTAAATTCGTCTTCACCTTCGACAATGAAAACTGGTACACCTTTTTCAACCAGTTCCAGAGTACCATGGAAGAATTTAGCACTAGTAATTGGGCGTGTTCTTACCCATTGCATTTCTTCAAGCAGACACTCAGCGAATAATTCAGTTTCACCCCACAAAGCTCCTGAACCGGTGAAAATAGTGTAAGGAGCCTTGTAACATTTATGAGCAATCTCATCAGCCTTTGGTTCGAATTTCTTTCTGATGTCCAGCAAATCCTTAAAGACATTTTTCAGTTGATCAGCAAACTGAGGGTAGTCTGGAAAATCACCATGTTTATAAAGCAAGCTGTAAACTAACATAGCTTCTGCCATATAGTAGTTTTGTCCAGAACCGGTTGAGCCATTTACTTCAATTACAGTTGGTGCCATTCCACCTAATTCACCGCTCTTTTTAGTAAACGCAATTAGTCTAATATTATCTTTTATCAACCACTGTGCAGCTTCAATAATCTCTGGGGTATTACCACTGTCACTTGCAGTAATAACAATTGTATCTTTAGTCAAATCACGTGGATGAACTGCATTTAAGTCCGCAGCATTAATCACTTTAACAGGTAAATCTGACATTCTATTGGCTGCATATGCAAACTGGTACAATTCAAACTCAGTTCCGCCTATTCCCATCAGATAGATATTTTTATATCCTTCTTGGGTTAGCTTATCAGCCAACTCTTCAATTTCTGACCTCTTGGAATAGACCATTTCGCCGTCTTTTAGATAGGCATCTGGGTTAAAATTAATTAGTTCTACTTTTTCTGTTTCCATTTTTTACCTCCCAAGTAAAAAAATAAGATAAACAAAATTGGATATTTAATAAGTCCGATTTCACTTTTAAGTGTACCAGTTTTTAAAAATAAATCAACACTTTTTTTAAATCGCTTTCAATTATTTTGGTAGAAAAAAACTAATCCAAAACTAGCTTTGAATTAGTCTTCTACTTATTAATTTCTTCTCTTAATTTTTACTTTTAGCTTTAACATTTTTAACTAAGTGAATTTCCCTGTCAAACATTTTTTTCATCTTATCACTAAAGTTGTGTGCAATGAAGATTACCGTAGCAGGAGTTGAAGTAACCTCGCGCAATATTTGCATTGTTGCTTCTTGATCAATGGCACTAGTCCCTTCATCGATTAAAATAATTTCACTCTGATGAACTAAAGCTCGTACCAGCACAATTTTCTGTCTTTGACCACCTGAAATATTCAATTTATTTAAATTAATTTTTTGGTTTAAGCCTTCATCAAATTTAGCAATATCACCTGCTAGTTGCACCTTCTCTACCAGCTGAGGTAGAGCACTTTTTAGTTTATCGGCAAACATTGTCATATTATCAGCAATGCTGACGGGGAAAAGTACTGGATCCTGCGGAATATAACCAATTTTACTCATATCGGGTGTAACCATGACTCCGTCTTTATTTTTAAAAGTGATTTGACCAGAACTCGGTTTAATTTGACCTAAAATCAGCTTAAATAATGTTGATTTACCGGCTCCAGAATCACCAGTTAATAGTATTTTTTCACCGGGTTTCACATTAACATCAGGAAAGAGCAAACTCTCACCGTTAGGAAATTTTAGGCTCAGATCATGCGTACTAATTGCAGCAGGCGTTGCTACCTTTTTGGTCTCTACTTTTTCTATCGGTGCAGCTGTTTTAGCAATTTCTTTGTTTAAAGATTCGGTTCCCTTTATTTGTCCATAGCGACTAACTATGATTTGAATACTTTGCCTTAAGTAGAAATTACAATTGCCTACTCCAGTAATTGCACCAAATGCTACTATTTTAGCTTGGAACAAATAACCCGTTAGTAAGAATAAAATTAATGAAAAAGAAACTGATACCAATCCATTAATTATACTTAGTAATTGCGTAACCCCATTTTGCTTGACATAAGCATCTTCTAGCTCTTTAGCTGCATCATTAGTTACTTTAAATAGTTTTCCTCCGGCAAAATAACGTTGTAGTTCTTCAAGGCCATTAAGCCACTTTTCTAAGCAATCGAGATATTGATTATTACTCTTTGATATCTTGGTCATTGAATTTTGTAGTGGCTTTTCTAATAATTTTGGTAACACTAACGAAATAGCCACCATCAAAATAATTGTGAGAAGTAAACTCCAGTGTAATGAAATAAGCAGAACAACTACAGATACTAAATTAATAACACCACCAATTAGGCCAAAAAATGGTGCAAAATAATTTTCTTGGCTCTGATTCAGGTCATTTGTTAATCGATTTTGAATCTGGGCAACAGAATGCTCTTTTTGATCCGCATAAAAGTGAGATACAGATCTTTTTCTGATATGAAAATTAAATTCCTCTTGTTGTTTTGATAGAAAGAACGCATGCAGTCCTTGTATTAAATATTGAAATAGGAAAGGCATAAATGAAATGACATTTATAATTAAAAACTGTTGAAATTTCTGTTGCTGAATTGCTGTGGTTAAAAGCATAATTAATTGTGTGGTTACAATTGGTAAAGTCCACTCTAAAACGGTAATCAAAATTAGTATCATGAAGCGTAAAGGGTTTTGTCTGTACAAGTCTTTGATTGTCATAGTGGTTTTTTCTCCTTTCTTTTAGTTTATTTTTATTATCTGGGTTAATTTTTTAATGTGAAAATACAATTTGAGTTGTAAATCACATTTTTATCTTGTTTGTTTAACTAGGTGAATTTCCCTATCAAAGAGTTGCTTCATTTGTGTATTAAAACTATGAGCAATAAAAATCACTGTGGCTGGTGTTGCTGTAACTTCCCGTAAGATTTGCATTGTTGCTTGCTGGTCAATAGCACTAGTTCCCTCATCGATTAAAATAATTTCACTTTGGTGAACTAATGCCCGCACCAGAACAATTTTCTGTCTTTGACCACCTGAAATATTCAATTTATTTAAATTAATTTTTTGGTTTAAGCCTTCATCAAATTTAGCAATATCACCTGCTAGTTGCACCTTCTCTACCAGCTGAGGTAGAGCACTTTTTAGTTTATCGGCAAACATTGTCATGTTATCGGCAATGCTTACTGGAAAAAGTACCGGATCTTGCGGAATATAACCAATTTTACTCATGTCGGGGTTAACTATATTACCATTTTTGTTTTTAAAAGTGATTTGACCAGAACTCGGTTTAATTTGACCTAAAATCAGCTTAAATAATGTTGATTTACCGGCTCCAGAATCACCGGTTAATAGTATTTTTTCACCGGGTTTCACATTAACATCAGGAAAGAGCAAACTCTCACCGTTAGGAAATTTTAGGCTCAGATCATGCGTACTAATTGCAGCAGGTGGCGCCACTTCTTTTATTTCCTTTGTTGTTACTGGCACGGCCGTTTGAGCAATTTTCTTGTTCAGAGCGCCCGAACCTTTCATTTGCCCATAAGAAGTTACTATAAACTGAATTCCTTGTTTCAAGTAGCTTAAGCAATTACCTACTGCGGTAATGACGCCAAACACTACTAATTTTTGCTGAAACAAATATCCGGCTAATAAAAATAAAATCAGTGAGAAAACCACAGACACTAAGCCGTTGATAACAGTTAATAATTGCATGACACCATTTTGCTTAACATTGGCATCTTCTAATTCTTTAGCTGCGCTACCTGTTACCCTAAATAGTTTTGCCCCACTAAAATAACGCTGTATTTCTGCAAGTCCATTTAGCCATTTTTCCAGACAATCGAGATATTTTTGGTTACTTTGAGAAATTCGAAGCATTGACTTTTGCAAGGGTTTCTCTAACAGCTTGGGTAAAAGTAAAGAAATTACCACCATTATTACAATAGTAACAAGCAAACTCCAATGCAATGAAATCAATAATATAACAGCAGAAACTATGATGACTACTCCGCCAATTAAACTAAAAAAAGGAGTAATATAATTTTGCTGACTTTGGACTACATCATTTGTTAGCCGATTTTGAACTTGTGCCACTGTGTGATCTTTTTGATCTTCATAAAAGTGATTAACAGTTTTCGCTCTGATGGCGATATTATATTGTTCTTCCTGACAAGACAAAAGGTAGTTTGTCAGACCTTGCATTAAATAATCTGCCATTACACATACAAAACTACATAAAATAGTAATTAAAAAGATTTTAAAATTGCCCTGTTGAATTGCCGTAGTTTCTATAATACTGAAAACTGTGCCAATAATTAGCAGAGCATAGAAACTAATATTGATTAATAGTAAAACAATAAAACGCAAAGGATTGGTCTTGTAAAATTCTTTAATTGTCATTTTTACTACCCAGCTTTTTGTTTGATTTTAAATGGATCTGATAATCAAACATACCTTTTAGTTCAGGACTAAAGTTATGTGCAATCATCAAAACTGTTTTATCAGTATCGAGCAAGTTACCAATAATTTCATTGGTAGTTTTACTGTCAATGGCGCTAGTTGCCTCATCAAGTAACAGAAATGGTTCTTCATGAATTTCAGCCCTGGCTAAAACCACTTTTTGTCTTTGCCCACCTGATAAATTGCCTTGATCTAAATCAACTGTTGTATTAATTTGTTTTGGAAACTTGGCTAAATCCGGCACTAACTGAACTCTTTGTGTAACTTCTTTTAGTTTGCCAGTCAATTTGCGGTTAAACATTGTAATATTATTAGCAATAGTATCAGGAAAAAGCGTTGCATCCTGCGCTACGTAACCAAGTTGTGCTTGTTGTGGTGATATTTTAGTTCCATCTTTAGTAGTAAAGTAGACCTCACCTGTTTCGGGTTTAAGTTGCCCCAATAAAACTTTGAATAAAGTCGATTTACCTGTACCTGAGTCACCTGAAAGTAAGACTTTATCGCCTTTATTAATAGTAAAATCAGGATAGGATATACTTTCACCATTTTGATATTGTACCTTCAAATTATGACATTCAACGCCATAAACAACTGTTCCAGGCTTCTTTTCAGGTATATCATTTGTCAAATTAGCTATTTCCTGACGCAACTTTTTGGTAGATCTCATCTGCGTCATTGCGCTAATAACTGACCAGAGACCATTAAAAATTGTCGAAGCGAAGCTGCCCGCTATAAACCAATCACCTAAGGTGATAATATGTGCAAAAAATAGCAGCCCACTCCATAAGCTTGCACCAATTTGACCAATAGCATTACCTAAGCCATTAATACTAATAGAAATTCCTTGGATTTTTCTTCTATTAACATTGGCTGCTGCCAGTTTTCTGCTATCTTGACCAAGTGCTCTGTCCAAGCGAGCGCCTGCACTATAACGACGCAATTCACTCAAACCAGAAAACCAATTTTCAATTGTATTTAAAAATTCGGCATTTTTCTTTGACGCTTCAGCTGTTGAGCTCGATAACTTTTTAGTCATTACTTTTGGTAATGTCAGCACAATGACAGCTGCTATGGCAACGAATAAAATTAATGACCAGTGAAGTGTAAGCAATGTACCTATTGCCATAATTATACTTAACAAATTAGTCCAGACCTGTATCCAGGGAGTGGCGTAATCATCAGTTAAAATTTTGAGATTGTTGTTCAACTGGTTTTGAATATTTGAAACTTTATAAGTATTTGACTGATAATAATGGCGCATGAGTTCTGCACGAATATTATGCAAGCATTCTTGAATTTGTTTATTAAATAAAAATGTTCCTACTGGTAAAAGCAAAACGGAAAAGATTGATATGACAAAATCAACAACCAGCCAAAACACAAATCTGTCCCAATGCCCCTTTGTTAAATCATTAATTGCATATTTAAAAAGATATGTTCCTAGTGTTCCACAAATGGCATAACCTAAGAAAACGAATAGAATAAACACACTACGGGGAATATTGGTTTTCAAAAGTTCTTTCAGTGACATAACCCTTTGATCCTTTCATTTTAAGTATGTTTTTATTAAACTTTAATTTTATTTCAAAATCAATAGAATTTTACTAAGAGGTTAATAAAGTAAACTAAGTGGTAATTCTTTCAAACTAAAAGATCTGCCTTATTTCAAGCAGATCTTCTATCTTTTTTAACCTATTAATGTTTATCTTTTTCATAGCGGGTGTTAAACAATGGACTAAGAGGCTCGTGTTTTTGAATACATTTAATTGCATCCCCAATAAGCGGGCCAACCGAAACTAGAAGAGTTTTTTCCAGTTTCTTTTCTACAGGTTGATTAATAGAGTCAGTTAGCACCAAATTTTTAATCGGAGAATCGTTTAACCTTTGAATAGCGGGTCCTGATAAAACCGCATGTGTAGCACTGGCATAAACTTCGGTAGCTCCAGCATCTATTAAAGCCTGAGCAGCAAGCGTGATAGTTCCTGCAGTATCAATCATGTCATCAATAATGATAGCGCGTTTACCTTTAACGTTACCAATAATATTCATTACTTCTGAAACATTGGCTCGTGGACGTCGTTTATCGACAATTGCAATTGGTGTCTTTAAAAACTCGGCTAACTTGCGGGCACGAGTTACACCACCATGGTCAGGTGAAACTACCACGGCATCTTTTTGCAAATTATTTCTTAAAAAGTAATCAGCAAGTAAAGGTGCACCCATTAAATTGTCAACTGGGATATCAAAGAATCCTTGAATTTGTGGGGCGTGAAGATCAAGTGACAAAACTCTAGTTGCACCAGCTTCTTGCAACATATCAGCTACTAGTTTAGCAGTGATTGGCTCACGGGGTCTTGTTTTACGATCTTGACGAGCATAACCATAGTAAGGAATTACAATATTAATCGTCTGTGCACTGGCACGGCGCACAGCGTCAATCATGATTAGCAACTCCATTAAGTTATCATTAACCGGCACACTGGTTGACTGAATTAAATATACATCTTTGCCCCGGACAGATTCATCAATATTAATTTGAATTTCGCCATCACTAAAGCGTTGAACGCTAGATTTACTTAGGGGCACCCCCACACGTTCCGCAATTTTTTGGGCCAGCGGAACGTTTGAATTAAGGGCAAACAACATCATATTGTCTTTATAAGACATAATTTCCTCCGTATTAAAATTGTTAACAACTTATTATTTTACCAAAAGTTGTCTGAAAAAGTTACTTCCTTTATTATTATTCAACTTTAGTTGGTGACATTCAAGCCCCGAATACTAGATTAATGAGCAAATAAGGACTTTTTAACAAAATAATTCATAATTTATCACAGAAAAACCTTTCAGTTGGTTTAAATCCCATCTGAAAGGTTAGCCAAAATTATTCGCAGCCAAACATTTTATTCTCCCCGTAATACACGGCTAACATTACCCTGACATTTTGTGAGCAACTCTTCAGCTGCATTTTTATCTTTTTTAGTTTTTGCCATTATTATCGCTAGGTCAACTTTGTTATCGGCTTTTTTTAAGTAAACTAACGCCTCCTCAGTGGTAATGCTTGTAGTCTCACTTATAATGCGACAGGCACGATCAACTAACTTCGCATTAGTCGGTTGCACATCAATCATCACATTTTGGTAAACTTTGCCTTGTTTGATCATTACACCGGTTGAAATCATATTTAAAATCATTTTTTGTGCTGTACCGGCTTTCATGCGTGTTGAACCTGTGACCACCTCAGGTCCAACTACTGCCTCAATTGCAATCTTGGCTGTTTGACCAATGACAGAGTTAGGCACACAAGCCACTGCAATGGTTAAGGCACCTTTTTTCTGGGCATATTGCAGTCCGCCAACAACATAAGGTGTCCTACCACTAGCAGCTAATCCAATAACCACGTCATTAGCAGCTATTTTTATCTTGTTTAAATCAGCACTGCCCATTTTTGCAGAATCTTCCGCCCCTTCTACGGCAGAAAACATTGCACCTTTACCACCGGCAATTAAGCCAACTGCTCTCTCCGGTTTAATACCATACGTAGGCACTAATTCTGCAGCGTCTAGCACGCCTAAACGGCCACTGGTGCCAGCACCCATATATATCAAACGGCCACCCAGTGCATATCTTTTTGCGGCTTCACCAATCGCAAGTGCAATTTGTTTTTCTTCAAGCGCAACAGCTTGAGCTACCTTTTGATCTTCTGCATTAATCGTTTTCACCATATCAAGTGTGGACATGGTATCAATGTGAGTCGTAGCTGGATTACGAGTTTCGGTCACTAAATTTTTTATTGCCATATTATTCCTAACTTACTTTTTAATTGACATAGTTAAATCTTATTCTGGAAATAGTTCATTAATGCGGCTTTGATCAACACCAAAGAACCAAGTACAAATGAAACCACCTAAATATGCGATTAACATGGCAATCACAAATTGTAACTGCTGTCCTGGTTGAATTATTAGTAAACCAAAAATTCCTGAAACTCCCTGAGAAACAGTCCCTAAATGAAAGAGTGAGGCTGCTATACCGCCAAAGCCGGCGCCTAAACACGCGGTAATAAACGACCTGCCTAATGGAAGTGTGACAGCATACATTAAAGGTTCGCCAACACCTAAAATCGCCACTGGAATTGAACTCATGACCAGTTTCTTAAACCGTTTGTTCTTACTCTTAAAGTATAAAGCAAGTCCAGCTCCAACTTGACCGCCACCGGCCATTGTTAAAATGGGTAATAAATAGTTGATCCCGTGAGTAGGTCCAGTAGGGTCATTCAACATAACATGGATAGGAGTTAGAGCTTGATGCAATCCAACAGAAACCAAACCTAAGAATGTTGAAGATAACAGATAGCCACCTATCCAGCTTAATTTGGTATATAAGAAATCTAGGACGACATAAATAATATTCGTTAGCCAATTTCCGACAGGCTGCAGGAAAACTACCGAAATCAAGCAGCAGAAAATCAGTGTCAAAATTGGAGTGAAAAATGTATCGAATATATTAGGCATCCATGTTCTAATCCATCTTTCCGTCAGTGCGATAAAAATACCCATAAATAAAGCGGTCAGTAAGCCACCGACACCCGTAACATAAGGTTTATTTGTGAAGGGCATAGAAATTGCAAGCGAAGCTAAAGGGAATGTTGGTAAACCTAGACTTAAACAGAAGATACCACCAATACCACCAAGGATTGGACTACCTTTAAATTCTTTGGCGGCGTACATCCCTACAAATACTGGTAAAAAGGCAAATAGACCCCAGCCAATCGTTTTAATAGCCATGTACCACCAGTCATTAGCAAATGCACTGCCAGTTTGGTAATCAATAACATTAGTAATACCATTTACCAGTCCTGCGGCAATAATACCTGGTAAGAGTGGTACAAAGACATTGGCAATATGATGTAACCCTCTTTGGAGTGGTTTGTCATGCTTAGCCTTTTGGGCAGCTTTATTTTCCTGCGCTTGTTTTTTCACCTCTGCTAAATCACTGTTACCATCTTCAGTAGTGAGGTTGATATCTGCTAAATTAGCCATTATTTGAGCTACTTTCGTAACTTTTCCGGGTCCTAAAACAATTTGCAGCGTTTCTGATTGTACAACTCCTAAAACACCAGCGACTTTTTTCAAAGCATCAATATTAACTAGTGAATTATCTTTGATAGTTAAGCGCAACCTTGTCATACAAGAAACAATTTCACTTATATTTGATTTACCACCGACTAATTCTAATATTTCTTGTGCTAAATCTTGATCAGATTTTTTTGTCATTTTGCTCACCTCACTAGTTCATTTCATCCAAAGCCCAATTATAGGCATTTGGTGCAGCTTTGGCCCAATAAGTCCAGTTGTGATTATCGCCACTGTCTTTAATATATTTAACGCTGATATTGTTACTTTGCAGTTTTTTCACAAAGCGGTTAACATCGATTACCGGTACAGTAGTATCTGATGAAGTGGTTTCGACAAAAAACTTGCTTTTGGCTGATTGATCACCCAGATAATTTGTCGGGAATAAAGACTGATAAACTTTATCCGACCAGCTCTTTTTTCCATCAGTAAACGCGTGCATGCTCATTTTAATAGGGTTAGTGTTAGGCAGGTTATACCACACTGAAGGTGAAATCAAAACTGCCTTACCAAACAAGTTAGGATATTTCAAAACAAATCTAGCTGCTCCATAGCCGCCCATTGAAATCCCACCAATTGCCGTATGATCAGGATCTGTTTTAGTTTTATAAAGTTTATTAATTGTCGGCACCATGTCGTGAACGATGGCATCTTCCATTGGCAAGCCGTCTTTTTGATTAACGTAAAAGCTGTTAAACCCATCTACAAAAACTACTATCATTTTCTTGTTCTTTCGGTGGACTAAACCATCCAAGATCTGTTGAGAATTAAACCTTTCAAGTAAGTTCCTGTGGTTGCCGTTTACACCGTGCAACATGTATAAGACAGGATATCTTTTATTGCCACTAGGGTCATAACCCGCTGGCAGATAGACATCATAATTCCAGTCCAAGTGCATTTTTTTGGAATACATCGTAGTAGTAACTACTTGACTCTGATTTGGCTTAACAGCAGGATTAGCTGCCTTCTTTTTACTGCCACAACCAGCTAAGAAGAAAACAATCGGAAGTAGCGTTAAAATGGCTAATCCGCATTTTTTAATTTTCATTTTCGACTCCTTTAATAAAATTACAGAAAAATAATTTTAAGTGAATATTTTTATGTCCTTCAATAAAATTTTTACTCAGAACAATGTCAGCACAAAGTAAGTATAGTATTAATTATACCAATTATCAATATTATAAACTTATTATCTAAATTTTAAGCCATAATTGTACTATACCAATTTTATGATTAATAGATTGCTTGACCAAATATTTTAGCTGGAAAAGCAAGGCATACCTGCTAGCAGGCTTTTTAAATTACATACAAATACCCCTAGTCTTTTTTCAGCTCCACAAAATGAATTTTCTGGCCTGCACCGATTAGATCTAAAAGGGGTAAGTCTTGAGGCACAACTTGTCCCAAAACGTTAACTCTCTCATCGGCAGGCAAATCACGCTTAGTTATTTGTAATTCACCCTGATAACGCAGATATAATTTATTATCACAGGTAATGGTTCCCTTAGGACGTGAACTTACTGTTGTCTGTGGATCTGTGTTAAAAAATTGGCGGCTACGCCCCTCCGTCAACCTAATCACGTCACGTGCCACATCTGGACGATTATGCCATTCATAATTGAACAATTCAGGCAAGTTTTCATTAACATGAAGTGTAATTATTTTCTTTTTAGTATAATTTTTAAAACAGTTAATCATGTCTGGAGTTAAAGAGGGATCCCCGATAAAAATATGGTCGCAACCAAGCTGTTTTAATTCCAATGTGGCAGCTAAAGGATTCTCACCCCTTTGTTTTTCAAGAGTTGGCAGTCCAGCATGAATAGGTCCACGCAGAACATCATCGCCCGCAACAAACGCCATAGTTTCCAAATTCATTTGGTGTAACCAATTATTTTTTTGTTCCAACCAATTTGCATCTAAGCCGGTTTCCGGACGAGGATAAAAGTTATGCCAAGCTTGTAAATTTTCAAAACTGGCGCCGTGTTCTCGTAAAGCTGTGATGTCATCTTTATTTATAGTGCTGGCATTCAAAGCAATTGGCATTTTCTGCGAAAGTTTAGCTATAGTAGCTGCGGATACACCGTCATCTACTCTTAGTCCAGTTAATCCCAGACTTTCAACCAGCTTTTCGTTATCTAGTGCAATACCTAGTTGCTCTAATCCCTTCTCAGAAACGTCAGCAATGATATCTGTTTCTAAATTCTGGCACCACTTGGTTAATTCAGCTAATCTTTTCAAAACAACTTTTTGATCATCTTCTGGTATGTGCAATGAAGTAAAAACAGTAGTTAAACCAGCATTACGCATCGCTAGCAAATAATTATAGTCATCAGCCGTAAAATCGCGGTTGAGATACATTGAAAAACCTAGCATAGTATTCTAATTCTCTTCCTTTATATGAAATCACTTACATGTACAATTATACTATTTTATTCTTAAAAAATTGCACAATAAAAAGCCATGAGCAATTGCTCATGGCTTTAATAATTAAATTAACTTAGTTAGATTCTCGTAATATAAATGTACTCCAAGGCGCAATGCCTTTCAACAAGTCCAAATCATCTGGACAGATATGACCAACAAGATTACGTCTGCCGTCATTTGCAAATGGAGTTAAAACAATTTGTAATTCTCCCTTGTAGCGTGGATATTTATCATTGACAACAACTATATCTCCTCTTTCAAAAGAGGCTTTATCGTTATTATGTGCAGGAATATCTTCTTTAGCATAAACGACACGGGGTTGGGTATCACGCAACAAAAATTCCGAAGCATCACCGCGATACAAATGCGGCTTTTTAAGACAAATTGTCTTCTCAATTGGCAAAATATCTTGTTCAAATTCACTTCCTAGAACAGGAAATGGACTGTTAAAAGCTTTTGCAGCAGCAGCTAGTTCATCTTCGCTGGCAAACGCATTGCCAAAAATAATATCATCAATTTTCTTACTCAAGCGCAAATGTGTTACTTGACTAAAAATATCTCTTTGACGATCGCTTTCCATTGTTGGTAAACCTTCATGAACAGGCCACGGACCGAATTGAGCATTTTTAGATGAAATAAACGCAGCAGTATGTAAACCATAGTCACGATACTTTTGTGAATATTCATTAAAAATTTTCTCACTTAATCCCGTGTATTCTTGAGGATAAAAGTTATGACAACCAATCAAATTATCAACTTCAGGGTCATAAGCCATAATACTATCCAAATAATTAGTACCACGACTCATATTAAGTTCTATTTTTAACCCATATTGATTATGAGTCATGGCGGCTTCTTCCATACCGCTGAAGCCTTCATCCAATCTTAAGCCCCAAACGCCTAAGTCATGGAAAAAGACTAAATCATTATAGTCAATTTTTAATTCTTTAAATAAAACGGGATTAATATCAACTACGGTTTTAAACCCTAAATCGTTTGCATAAGCAACGTCTTTTTTTAACTTGGCAAGTAAATCTTCACCGCTGGCACTCTTTAATTGCAAGAGTGAAGAAAAAATTCTGCTGTAGCCATACTTGTGAGCTAAATCCATATATCCTTTATCCTGCTCAAATGTACTTTGTTCGGGATAAAGGGAAATACCTAACTGTTTCATAAAATTATTGCTCCTTAAACTTTATTAACTTTTTCAGGATCCATGTTATTAGATGCAATAACGAATGGTACATAGATTAGGAAGCCAACAACCATATTAACAATTTGTAAGATAACTGAACGCCAGTCAATCGTAGCGATTATTGCGTTAAGGAATGGCGGCATTGCCCAAGTAGTCTGTACTGCAACCGGACTTACCCAGCCGAGACTCAGAACACCGTAGGCAATTGATACCATAACTAATGGAGCAAGAATGAATGGAATAATGTAAATTGGGTTCAAAACAATTGGCATACCAAACATCATTGGCTCGTTAATGTTGAAGATTCCAGGTACAAGAGAAACCTTAGCAACAGCACGTTCATCTTCACGTTTTGAAAAGGCAAGAACAGCCAGAATAAGTAACAGTGTTGAACCTGCACCACCAATCCAAACGTAAAGGTCGAAGTCGCTTCTAGTCCACATATATGGTAAAGCTTTTTGCATCTTGTGGGCATTAACGTTAGCGATTAATGCTGTTGTCCAAATACTTTCAGTAACTGGAGCAAGAACATTGGTACCATGAATACCAAAGAACCAGAACAGTTGTACTAAGAATACAATTAATAATAATGAACCATAGCCTTGACCCATCTTCATTAATGGCTCTTGAATTGTTTGAGCAATTAGGTCAATAACCGTAGTGTTCTTTAAACTAAATAGATAATCAATAATACCGACAACGAACAAACCAGCAGTTGCTGGAATAATACCAGTAAAGGCATTAGAAACTGCAGGTGGAACACTTTCAGGCATCTTAATAGTAATATGTCTCTTAACTAAAGCAATATAAACTGAAACTGAAATGGCACCCATAATCATTATGGTAAAGAAGCCATAAGCACCAAAGTACTTGTTAAAGTTAAACCAGCCCCAGGCACTGACATTTTTACCGACAACAGCTGTACCGGCATCAGTTAGGGTCTTTATATCACCTTTAGTAAGAGCATTTTTCAAATCAACTGAAAAGCTCTGAGGCAAGCTCATAATAAATGTGCCTAGTGTAAGAAGACCACCCGCAATTGGTTCAACTTTATACTGCACACACATCTGATAACCAAAGGTAAAGGCAAACAGCAAACCCAAAATAGCAGTTGATCCTGTCCAGACCATTGCATTGATACTGATCAGCCATTGCATTGAGTTAACAACACCCATCCAGCCTAAGTTGGTGGGAACGTCTCTAAAAATGGCATTCAATACACTAGCAACAGAACCAGCTAACATTATTGGCATTATCGAAATAAAGGCATCACGTAAAGCTACAAGCCAACGAATTGAACCAATCTTGGCTGCAACAGGTACTAGATGCTTGTTTAGCCAATTAATTATAGCATTCATAATATTTCCTCCTACTAATATTTCACTACAATTGTATTATAGCACATTAAATGGAAACGTTTTACTATAAATCGGTGAAAAATGTTGTGGCAGTAAGGCTTAGAGCTTTGGTATAAACCAAATTAGTCTTGTATTTCAATATATTTATAGCTTTTGAATATAAATGGTATATACCATATTTTTCTTCAAAAAATTTTTAACTTTTTTCTTTATGCAATTAAAAAAGAAATTATTAAATTTATATTGTATCCAACCATGAGCTTCATATATCATGTTCACAAATTCTTAGTTACACCTTGTCCTTGTATGGTCGGTATGTCTCATGTTTGGTTGAATATTCCACTATACTTTTTATCTTGTTATCAGAAAAAGCTATTAGAGAAACACCGTCAAAACAATATTCTTGCTTTTCTTTAGCATCAAAAAACCAAGTAACTACAAACTGGTTAGAGGAAGTATAAGCCATGCTCAAAATATCCCATTTTAAAACTGTCTGCTCTTTAGACTTTGAATTGATATAGGCTTTTAGCTCATTTAATCCCTCATAAGTAGCACCATAACATTCACGGTAATAGACATCTTGGCTAAACCAGTTATCAAGTCTACTAAAATCGCTTTCTAGCCATGAATTAAAATATTCTCTAATAATCTTTTCCTCAGCGAAAAGTTGCTCAGTTGTGTGCATCATTTTGCCTCCTGCCAGTTTTCATTTTGGCTTTTAGAATCTATCAATATTATAAGCTTAAAGTCAAACAGCTATATATATAGTTTATTAGAGTAGAAAAAGCAATTTATCAAAGAATTGCTTTATAGCGAACTATTTGGGATAAATAAGTTTAATATTCTTTTGTTTAAAGTACTCTAACCATTCTACACTTGGTTTTTTATCTGTAATCACATTACTTAATTTTGAAGCATCAATCAAATGAACGAAACCTTTTTTATCAAACTTCGTTGAATCCACTAGCAAATAAACTTCACTTGCTTGTTTAATCATTATTTTTTTGATTATAGCTTCAGAATCAGTTGAGTCTGTTACCCCTTGCTCCATATCTAAACCTTTACAGCTAATTAAGGCTACATCGACATTATAGTTTTGCAAAGTCCGCTCAGCTATTGCACCATGAAAAGAAATACTGTGTCGATCTAATATTCCTCCTGAGCAAATAAAGTTTGCACTCCCGGTATATAGCTGCCTTGGAACCTCGGCGGAATTAGAAACTACAGTTAAATCAGAGTCACGTAAATATTTCACTGCATTAACAACAGTAGTACTTGAATCAGCAAAAATGCTATTACAATTAACTAAAAGTGGTATCACTTGCAGAGCAATTTTATCCTTACCATCTTTATTCTTAGATAAACGCCGATAAAATGGAACTGCAAAATCAACCTTTGCTTCATTAAGTACCGCTCCTCCGTAAGTACGATTAATGAAGCCCTCAGATTCTAATTGGTTTAAATCCCTTCTAATAGTCTGATTGGTAACATTAAACTTATCACTTAATTCTGAAATATTCACAGTGTGATTGTTCATTAATTCTTTTTTTATAAGTTCTATTCGTTCCATATTAGTTCCCACTTCCGCCGTTCTATAAGACTATTCTAGCAAATGTTTAATTCATATAATATGAAATTGTTCCACATTTTTTTAAAAGACAAAATAAGACCAAGTTTTTCAACCTGGTCTATTTTATATAATTCTGACAATAAAATAAATTTTAAAATATAACTTAATAGTTTTCCAGCCTTAAGTCAGCTTTATTTTGAGAGCCCAGAACATGAATCTTATGAACTGCTTCATCTTTTATAGCTTCACGTACATACTTTTGAACTTCTAGATAAAGTTGGTCACTATGAGCGTTAGCAGCTTTCATTGCAGCAATACCCAGATCAGTATGAATGTTAACTTTACAAATTCCCATTGATACAGCTTTAGATACCTGTTCATCAGGAATTCCAGAAGCGCCGTGTAAAACCAATGGTACAGGAACTGCTTTAGCTACTTTTTCCAAAACCTCAAAATTAAGATGAGGAGTTGAAGTATAGACACCGTGTACCTGACCAATAGCTACAGCTAATGAGTCACAATGAGTTTTATCCACAAATTCTTTAGCTACTGAAGGATCGGTATACTGATAATCTTCCATTGCTTTTTCATACTTATTAGGATCAGCTACGTGACCAAGTTCAGCTTCGACACCAACATTTAATGGATGAAAGTAATCTACTACTTTTTTAGTTTCAGCAATATTTTCTTCAAATGGTAATTTCGAAGCATCCCTCATGACAGAATTCATTCCGTAATCATAACCATTTTTTACAATATCAAAACTGCGACCGTGATCCCAGTGAGTTATTACAGGCAGTGTGGAATGTTTAGCCATTGAAACCATCATTCCAGCATATTCCTCAAATATTGTATTGTGAATAAAACCAGTACCAAAGGATATAATCACCGGAGAGTTTTCTTGTTCACTGGCATCCATGACCCCTTCAAGCATTTCGACATTCCAAACGTTAAAATGTGGAATAGCAAAATGATGTTTCTGTGCAATTTTTTCCCAATATCTAATATCTGCTAACATACTAAATTATCTCCAATCTTAATCATCATAGTCATAATGAAATACTACTTTAATGGCCGATTTATCCGCCATAGCATCAAAGCCTTTTTGCCATTCCGATAGTCCAAATCTATGAGTAATCATTGATTCAACATCAATTTTGTGAGCTGCCAGCAGCTTAATTGTACGACGCCAAGTAGATGAACTGTATGCCTGGTGGCCCTTAATATCAATATTCCATTCAGTAATACGATTGATTGGAAAGTTAAATGGCTGGTAACCCATGCCGACACGTACGATCGTAGCATTTGGACGTACCATCTCAATTGCTTGGTGTAATGCGACCATAGCGCCTGAACATTCAATAACAGTGCCCAGATTGTCTTCGCCTATAATCTCTTTGCAGCGGCTTACAACATCTTCTTTAGATCCGTTAATACAATCTGTTGCACCTAATTTCTTAGCGACATCAAATCTATATTTTGTATCTGCATCAAGACCAACCATTACAATCTTCAATGCTCCCATTAACTTCGCAATTTGAACTGAAAATAATCCCAATGGTCCTGTACCAAATATCACTACATCATCACCAGGTTTTAAGCCAGATTGTTCTGCAACAGCTTTATATGCATTACTAATAGGATCAAGACAACTTGCTTCTTCATATTTGACACCATCAGGTATCTTCCACAAAGCGTGCTTGTGAATACGGAGTATTTCACCAGGAACTAAACAGTACTTGGTGTAGCCACCACCCCAATGATTATTATCTAAACCTAAATTGACCTTATGTGGACAAAGGAGAAAGTCACCATCATCACAGGCTGGACATACACCACAAACATGGCCTGTATTGTCAGAAACTACTTTGTCTCCTACTTTCCAATCTGTTACCTTGTCGCCAACTTTAACAATATCACCAGCAAATTCATGGCCACGAATAGAGTTAAATTCTTTTGAACCATTATCAACTTTATAGTGCTTCATATCCGCACCACAAATAGTGGCAGCTTTAATTTCCACTAAGACATCCTCTGGACCAACTTCTGGCACAGGAACATCAATCATCTTATAGCCACCGAATTCTTTACCATAACGAGCTAAAGCTTTCATTTTAATATCCTCTTTCTATTTTATTGAACCAATTTCTTCTACAGATTTTCCTCTTGTTTCAATACCAAAAATACCAATTATAATTGCCGTTATTAAACACGTGATTCCAAGTAATATGAATACTCCAGTAATACCAACTGAATCAAGCAACTTGGCAACAATGAAAGGGACAATTATTCCACTAATCCTTCCTATGGCATTGCACAAGCCAGATCCCCTTAATTTGGCATAGGTTGGCCAAATTTCAGGGACATATACAGCAGAGGCATAACAAACAAACATATAAACAGAAATCATTAGGAAAAAGCCCAAAATCGAGATCATCAACATACTCCTTTGAAAAGAGTAAATATAGCCTAGTGCGGCCATGATACTCAAGAGACCGATTCCCATAACTTTGCGCGGTATTTTATCCATTATTAGCGTTGCAATAAAAATACCTACAGGTGCACCAAACATGTTCATAGTATTAAGAAAAACAGACTTCTTAATATCTATTCCTTGAGCGAGGAACATAGTTGGTAACCAGTTTATTAAGGTATATTGCGTAACATTCATAGCTATTAAAGCAAATGAACCAAGTATTACTCTTTTAAGCAAATTTCCTTTAAAAAATTCCGTATAAGAAATATTTTGTTTTTCTTCATCATTTTTTTCAGTCTTGTCTTTATGAATTTCAGGCAAAACACTATTAGTCTCTTTTGAAACCTCATTTTCAATATTGGTTAAAACTTTTTCTGCGTCAGCATAACGTCCCTTTGACTCTAACCATCTGGGGCTTTCGGGAAAGGCTTTCCACGCAATTAGAGAAATGAATGTTGAAAGTAACGCAGGAATTACAAATTGCAACCTCCAGTTCATTTCTGGAGCAACAATTTCTGTTAGTAGCATTGCTATCAATGAGCAAATAGGATATGACCAATTTCCCACAAATGAAATTCGGGATGACCAAGTACCTCTACTTCTTGAAGGCATGTATTCCGTAAAACTGGCAAAAAGTATAGTTAATAGCGCCCCTAAAGCCAGTCCCATGAAAAACCTAACTACCATTAAGAAATTCATGTTCGGAGAAACAGCTGCAACTAACATAGTAATTATGTGCATTACTTCAAAAAGCAAAAAAGTTTTTTTCCTGCCATATTTATCACCAATGGAACCACCAATTAAAGCTCCAAAGAACATACCAGCAGTGCTTAATGAAGTAAACAATGCTGTCTGACTATTGTTTGTCCAACCAATTACTTTTAATTGAGCTAAGACCAGCCCTCCTATTGCATTACTCCAGCAGGTTAATAATGCAAAACCAACTATTGCAAAAATTTTCCAATGAAATTTACTAGTTGGCAATCTATCTAATCTTGCCCCAGCAAAGGGCGAATTGTCATTTTTCATGTTGACCTCCTTACAAGAAAGTCCTTACTATCGATCGAGTCATGACTCAACTATTATACTAAGCCGAAAATGTTAAAAGTCAATCTTTTTTGTAATATAAATTTTCTTTTGCAACATTTTTATTCAATATTTATAGCTTATATTGCTGATTTAAAAGTATTTTATAACTTGTGAACTAAATAATTATTTTTTTATTTTTACATTTTATGTTTCAAATGAACATTAATGGGTGTATTATTATGTTAGCGATTTCAGAAATAGAAAAGGGGATTGACATGAAAGAACCAAAGCAATCAGAACAAGTTCTCGATAAACTGCCTTTTTCAAAATGGCATTTAGAAAACTTTTTCCTTTTAGGGTTTGGACTTCAAATAAACGGTGTTCTTAATTCTTCAGGAAATTCAATCTTAGCTGATTTAATTCATAAAGGTTGGTCTAATAACTATTTAAACGCAGCCTTTTCTTCTGCTATGATGATTGGCTTTTTTATCGGATCACTTATAGGTGGCTGGTTAGGCGATAAAATTGGCAGAAAAAAGTCGAATGAAATTTCAATTTTGACTTTTGCCGTGTTTTCATTAGTTGCTGCACTTGTACCCAACATGTTCTTGCTGATTGTTAGCAGAGGCTTAATGGGAATAGGTATGGGAGCTGGAATAGAACTTGGATATGGTTCATTTACTGAATTATTACCAGCCAAATTCAGGGGAAAATGGCAAGCCATGCTTTCTTGTTTTGGCAATTTTTCACCTTTAATTGCATCCCTGCTTTGCTTAATAGCTATTCCGACTATTGGATGGAGATCAGTTTTTATAATCTGTTCGGTTTGTGCTTTCATTATACTTTTCTTTTTCCACAAATTTTTTAAGGAATCGCCACACTGGTTATTACAAAACGGACATAAAAAGGAAGGAGAATGCTTACTTAACGAAATAGTTAAAAGAGTTGAAAAAGAGCAAGGCCATAAAATTGATATTTCAGTTAATGAAAATGACAACAGAAAACTTAATTCAAGCCAAAAAGTTAAAATACCATTCAAGAATTTTTTCTTTGGCGCATTAGGAAGGCGAACATTAATTTGTTCCACTACGCTGATTGCAATGAACCTAGCGCTTTATACGATAAATAATTGGATACCCACGATTTTTGTCAACAACGGTATAACAGTCACCAAGTCCCTTCTTATGACCACTATTATGATCGTTGCGGCACCTTTGGGAACTTATTTTTCAACATTCATTATTGAATTTTTACCCAGAAAGTTGTTCGGAGGAATTTTTATCATAGCTATTGCAATTTTAGGCTATATTTATGCACAACAAAGGTCTGAGGCGAGTATTTTAATAATCGGCTTTATTATGATTTTTATCTTATACATCTACAATAGCTTTTCTTCTGCAGTGTATGCAACTGAACTTTGGCCTACACAAGTTAAAATGCGGGGCTTGGGTATTTCAAACGCTATTGGTAGATTTGTAGCTATTACGTCTCCATATTTAATCGCTTGGATACTCACAGATTTTGGAGTAGTTGCTGTTTTTATCACTTTAGGAATTCTTTTAGGACTTTGCGCACTTATTATTATTTTATTTGGTATTGAAACCAGAAAGAAAACAATTAATGAAATCGATAGTTCCATTAATTTAGAAAGTAATAGAGAGGTTAATCATGCATAATACAAAAGCAATACTGGAAAAGCCAGGAAAAATGGTCATTAAAGATGCAGAAATTGAAGATCCTAAAGATAACGAAGTACAAATAAAAGTCTGTGATGTTAGTATTTGTGGCTCTGACATGCACGGCTTTACTGATGGACCTTATTTACCACCTGAAGATCCAAATCAAGAAATTGGTTTAGGTCATGAAACTGCCGGAATAATTTCTAAAGTAGGAAAAAATGTTACCAACTTTAAAGTTGGTGATCGTGTAGCTATGGAACCTGGTGTTCCTGATGGCACCTGTGAATTTTGCAGATCAGGTCATTATAATGTCTGCCCTAATGTAGATTTCCTGGCAACTGCTCCTAACTATAAAGGTTCTTTAACAAACTATATTAATCATCCAGCCGAGTGGACCTATCATTTACCCGATAATATGAGTCTGGTTGAAGGAGCCATGACAGAGCCAGCTTCTGTGGCAATTCACGCTGCCGAGTCCGCTGGCAATTTAATTGGTAAGTCAGTCGTCATATTAGGTGCAGGAGCCGAAGGTTTACTTACGACAATGGCAGTCAAGATGGCAGGCGCCTCTACAGTTGTTGTAATAGACATTGTCGATAATCGCTTGGCAAAAGCCAAAGAACTTGGTGCAAATGCTACATTTAAAGGTGATGATCCAGATGTAGTTGATAAAATTAAAGCAGTAGTTGGAACCAATGGCGCTGATTTTGTATATGAATGTGCTGGTAGCAATGCGACTGCACAAATCGGCTTAAAGATTGTTAAGCATACAGGAACCTTCTTTATTCTGGGTACTATACCAGGAGCAACGCCAGTAGAATTTCTGAAAATTAACAGAGAAATAACAATTCATACTCTATTTCGTTACGTCAACGATTATCCTAAAACTATCAAAATGATATCAAGTGGAAAATTCAATGTAATGTCAATTGTAGATAAATATTTCATGTATAAAGATATTCAAGAAGCATTTGAATTTGCTACAACACATAAAAGCGAATTTATCAAAGGCGTAGTAATAGTTGACAAATCTTATAAATAAGGTGAGTTATATGACGCAAGATGTAATTTGTGTGGGTACTGCTTTAGTTGACATACCACTATACCCTGTTAGCTCAGAAACATTAAATAAAGTATCTTTCCCGTTAAATGATATATCTATGAAAATAGGTGGAGATGCAATAAATGAGGCCATTGTCTTATCAAAGCTAGGTAAAAAGGTTGCTCTAATCAGTGCTGTTGGTGATGACGGAGCTGGAAATTACATTAGGAAAATTGCTCAAAAAAATAAAGTTAATATTTCTTCTGTAAAAGTCAACCCTAATCTCACTACTTCAATCAACATCGGCTTAGTTAAACCAGATGGTCAAAGAACTTTTCTGACAAATAAAAATGGTAGTCTTTGGAAAATGAATGAAAATGATATAGATTTTCAGGCAATCACTGATAGTAAAATCTTATCAATGGCAAGTATTTTCAACAATCCATTAATTGATGATCAAGTTATATTAAAAATTTTCCAAAAAGCCAAAAAGGAAAATATGACAATTTGTGCCGATATTGATGCCCCCCGTTTAGGAGAAACGATTGATAATATTAAAAATATTCTTCCCTACATTGACTACTTCTTCCCAAACGATACTGAGGCAAAAGATCTGACAAACCAGCCTGATTTAGACTCACAATCTGATTTGCTATTAAAACTCGGTGTTAAAAATGTCGTTATTAAAACCGGGGCAAATGGCTGTTTCATTAAAAACAAGAAAATGAAAAAATATCTACCATCTTACAAGGTGCCATCAAATATCGATATAGATACAACAGGAGCCGGTGATAACTTTGCTGCTGGTTTTATTTCTAAGTTAGCTGAAGGACAAAGTTTTGAAAACTGTGCTCGGTTTGGTAATGCTGTAGCTTCTCTTTCTGTAAGAAAACTGGGCGCTATTGATGGTGTGAAAAATGAACATCAAGTAGAACAATTACTTAAAAATTATCAAAAAGGAGATAATAATGAATTTAGGAGATAATATGCAAGTTTCAAGAATAGGATTAGGTACTTGGGCTTTAGGCGGAGGTCCAGCTTTTACCGACTACGATAACCATCAAGCTGCACTAGATACTATTAGAGGAGCCTTAAAATACGGTATCAACTTGATTGATACTGCGCCAGGATATAATTTTGGTGAAAGTGAGAAATTAGTTGGTGAAGCTATCAAGGGTAATAGGGAAAAATATAAAATTATTACTAAATGTGGTATTACGTGGGAAAGAAAAGGAGCATTCTTCAATAAAGTTGGAGATAGATCACTATACAAGAACCTAACTCCTGAATCTATTTCGTTAGAACTATTTGATACTTTAAAAAGACTACAAACTGATTATATTGATATCTATATGACTCATTGGCAAGCTGTTGAGCCATACAAAACTCCAATAGCTGAAACCATGAGATACCTTATGGAACTTAAAGACAAAGGAATTATTCGCGGAATAGGTGCAGCTAATGTTAACGCTGACGACGTACGCGAATACCTCAAGTACGGACAATTGGATATTATTCAATGTCGTTATAGTTTACTCGACAGAGAAGTTGAAGATGAACTGCTGCCATTGTGCAAGGAAAATAATATTGTTTTACAAGCATATTCTCCGTTATCAATGGGCATTTTATCTGGAGCTGTTCCTCGTGATTATGTCCCACCTAAGGGTTCCGCACGTAACGGTAAGAAATGGTTTAAGCCAGAGAATTTAGCCAAAGTAGACGACATGCTTGATTCCTGGAAACCCTTATGTGAAAAATATCACTGTACTTTAGCCAATTTGGCTATCGCTTGGGTATTAAATCAAAGCGATAACATTAACGTCTTAAGTGGTTCGACTTCGATTGATCAGCTTGATGAAAATAGTAAAGCTATGAAAATTATAATTGAACCAGATGACTTGAGACGTATGAGAGAAATGGCAGAAGACTTAGACAATTAAGGTATAAACTACTTTTATTAACGCGCTTTTTACAAAAAATCACCTTTTAATTTAAAAATATGTATTCCTAAACTTCAAGAAACTAAATTAGTTACGCTTTAAGAGAAGATTCTCTTTGTGTAAATAAAAAAGAACACAGTTCACATTTTCAGTGAATTGCGTTCTTTTTAGTTTATCTGATTTTATTTACACTTTATTTATTTGTCGTGACGTAATCAGTTATAGTTACAGGTTTTTGGAAACCATTAGCACTAATAATCGTCAGGATCGTATTATTGTTGCTAAATTGTACAGCACTCTTGTCTACACCATTTACACTGGCAACTAAATCAACAATTTGACTGGCTTCAGTTAATGACAAGTTCTTTAAATCACTAACAACTATCTTTTTACCATTTAAAGCTGCCTTAGCAGTATTAATTTTACTTAAAGCATCATTTACTTGAGTAACAGTTGACTTAGCAGTGTTAACCTGACTTCCACTGGATATAGCCGCGTCATAAGCATCACGCAACGATTTAGCAGAAAGCTTATAAGCATCACTGGCTTTAACAGTTGTATCTTGACTCAAAGCATCCTGCAAAGCTTTTTTATCGGTTGCTGAAGCAAAAGTATTTTCATTCTTAGCTGCTTCTGGAGTGTTGACTGGTGATAATTTAACACCATTAACGTTACTAATATCTGATTCTCTCAGATAGCCATTTTTATCACTTTGCAACTTGTAAAACAGTGCAGATTGGTTTTCAGCTGCTACCCAAATATAACGTAATTCTGTTACACGTGCAGTGTGGCCTTTAGCAAAAGTCTTAGTTGATTGCAGAACACCTTTATTGTTGTAGACATTAGCGGTGCGAGCTAAAGTAACAGTGGTCACATTTTCGTCACTTTCAGGCTTTGAATTTGCAGGCTCAAGTTGCTTGCCAGTAACAATTCCCACATTATTCTTTTTAACCCATTGATCATTACCTGGGTAATTAGCGTCATTAATATGATAATAAAGCTTTTTACCTATATATTGTAATTTATCAACTGTGACTTTTTCACCACTCCTAATCAGAGTCTTGGTGGTGTCACCGTTACTATCATAGACATAAGCATTGTGATTAAGAAGAATTACAGTTGGGTCGTTTTGATTATCGTTTGGTACATTTTCATTTTTACCAGGTTTTTTATTTACTGGCTTCAGTTTAGCACCACTGGTTTTACCAACATTTGCGGCTTTTATAAACTGATTACTTTGACCACTAATTCTGTAAAACAATTTTTTACCAATATAAATTAACTGGTCGACGGTAACAGTTTGACCTTTCTTAATTTTCTTCTTGTCTGTTTTGCCTTTAGCATTATAAATATATGAATTATGCTTAATTTTTGCAGTAGCTACTGGTGCACTTTTAGTGACCTTTTTACCATTAACATAGCCAACATTAGCAGCTTTAATGAAGGCATTATTACCAATGCTGTAATAATCCTTTTTATTAATAGTTACTTTACTACTAAATGATAGAGTAATGCCTTTAGCAATTTTAGTGTTTTTAGCACTACCCATGTAGGTCTTCAAGCGTTTACCATTTTTATCATAAACATAAGCATTATGACTCAACTTAATGGTATTCTTCTTTGTCGTCTTTTTCTTAGCGGTAGTTTTGTTAGCGGCTTGAACCACAACAGCTTGACTTGCACTAAGCACAGGACTGACACCTATTAATGCAGCAGCAGATACCATTAATAATTTTCGACTAATTTTCATTTGTTTCCAACCTCGTTATTTAAAATTATATCGGTACATAATATTGTATACTTAAAAATCGCTAATTCAAATAGCTTAAAGCATTACTTACCTTTTTTTAACACTCTTGCATCAATGTAAAATGTCTGCAAAATTCTTTTAATCTAATTATTATTACTTTCCGCTTCTTGGCGCATCTTGTTTTCACTAATAGCAGTATAAAATAAGAAAATTAATGCCACAAATGAGGCAACGTAAAGAACTGAGTTGCTGGCGATCCAGCCAAATTTATCAACCAGTATCCCGATTAAAGCTGTTGCTAGAGTTTCACCAAAAATGTATTGGAAAAAGCCCATGAAACCCGTTGACGCACCTACTGCATATTTCGGGACAACCTCATTAATCATTAGTCCCACAAGTGTCAAGGGAGCATAAATCAAATTACCCATTATGATTAAAGCGGCAATTATCAGAGCATGATTATTACTGAAAAAATATAGCGTTAAGCAAATTAGAGTTCCGATAACGCAAGCGATTGAAACTAATGCGCGGCGACCTTTTAAAGCATCTGAAATCGCTCCAATAATAATCACTCCTGGAACTGATGCTAATTCAAAAATGCCGATAATCCATTTAGCAGCAGCCGGATCGAAGCCTTTATTCTGGACCAAATAAGATGGGATCCAGCTCTGAATACCATAGCGGACCAGATAAAGTGACATTGAAGTCAAAGTAACTGCCCAAACTAATTTATTTTGCAAGATATATTTAACAAAAATCTGGCCCACACTCAAATCAGTCTGATCCGCAGTAGAAACTTGGCCATTATCCAGAATAACTTTGTCACCTGTATAAGTAGAAATATCAGGTAACCCGACCACCTTAGGTCTATCAGCACCCAAAACTAAAATTAAGATGCAAATGATAAAGGAAACTGCTGAGGATGTATAAAAGACAGCTGGAATTGAACCTGAAAAAAGGAAAACCGCCAGTTGCACTATGGCCACACAAATAAATGAGCCGGCATTATGTGCTGAAGACCAAATGGAATACATTGTTCCCCTCATTCTTGGTCCCCACCAGAGCTGAATCATTTTTTGGCAAGCTGCAGCCCCCATTCCTTGTGTGACTGCCATTAAAAACATTAACAACATCATTAAATAAAGGTTGTGAGTTGAACCTAAAAAAATATTTAATATTGCAGACAATAACAGTCCTACCATTAAATACCGGTTGGAATCACACCTATCTGCCAATACCCCCATAAAGAGTTTTGCTATGCCGTAGCCAATACCAAAACAAGACAAAATGAGACCAATATTAGCTGTAGAGAAATGATATTCTTTCATAATATCATTTTGTTCTGTGGTAAATACAAGGCGAATGATGTAGTACCCAATATAGCCAATACAAGTTGCTAGTAAAACTCCTAATTGCCGCCATCTGTATGTTTGTGCCACTTTTTCTTTAGGAACTAGCATATTCGAATCAGGCTGTTTTAAAATCCATTTAAACATCATAAATGCCTCCTCCCCTTCAGGATATCATAGAACTTTCTCAATACTTAAAATGGTGCAACTAATTTGAAACATAACAAATCATGCATTGCGACAACTGTATTTTTCCTTCGTATTTTAGCAAATCAAATAAATTATATAACAATATTATTTAGATATATATATAAATTTTAGCTGTCTTATTTTGAACAGTTTTTTTAATATCATCATCTAAATTTTGCCTATAAAAGCCAATTATTGTTATCTAAAATTTAATGCTAGCGTTATCTTTATTTAATTTACGCTGTCTTGTTTTTGCAAAACTTGTTATTTATAAACTAATACTTTACAAAACGCAATAATTGACATTTATATCATCATCTACTAAATTGATAATTATATAGTAAATGGAAATTAGAAAGGAAATTTCTATGTTAGGAAAGAATAATTACAATGAACGGGTGAAAAGAATGGCAAGGCAGGCTAAGCAAGACCATTTCTCAATTCGTAAATTGAGTATCGGTACTACTTCTGTATTGCTTGGCTTTACTTTTTTAGGCTTAAACAGCAAAACAGTTAAGGCTGATACAGTTGTTCCACCTCAACTAACTGAGAAGAAGGCCTATTCTCAAGCAGAAATCTTTTCGCAAGACAGCAACAAAAATACCACACGAGCTACATCTACTACTACATACAAAACAAACAAGCCAGAAGGGGAACCAAATTTAACCGCATTTTCTGGCTTGAGTTCGTTTTTGAGGGAGAATAATAGTAACAGTAAACAAAATGACACTGCTCAAACAGATCAAACTGCTGCCAATGACGACGATACGAGCAACGAAGAGCCTAACGCAAATAGTGCAGACAACAATGATATTAACAAAGGCACTGAAGATAAAACAGAAACTAACAGCGATAACTCGGACAAAGAAGAGCCCCATACAGACGATACTGCTAAGCAGGAAACTGGCAAAACAGATAAAAATAAGGACACCGCAAAGTCTAAGATCACCGCAAAAGATGCAAAAGATGCTGGTAAAAAAGTAAGCGTTGGTAACTGGAAGGATTTTATTAGCGCCCTAAACAATAGTAATGTCAGTGAAATTGATATTACCAATAATATTAGTGCTGACAGAGAGACAGGTCATAATCGCCAGGCTTTTCAAGGTAGAAAATTATTAATTAAGTCTGCAGGTAATGCGAAATATACCCTTGATTTCAAGAGTAACCACCCTACTCTTACCGGTAATTCTTCTTTAGATATTACTTACGAGAACTTAATACTTAAAAGTACAGACTATTATGGTGTCGCTGATACTTACAATATGACTAAAGGGCAAACGGCTAAAATCACTTTTAGAAATATTGATTTTTATGGTTCACAATTAACATATACCAAAAATAATACTGACATTATTTTTGAAGGCCAAATTCACGCTGAAACTGTCAAAATTCCAAGCAATATTGGCGGTTGGTTTGACGGTAATAATCAGCAGCTTTTAGAATTCACCAATAGCAATAACAGCATTACTTTTAAAGCCGGCTGCCACTTTGACGGTTCGACATTTGGCGGAACTTTGATTGAAATGAGAGGAGAAGGCAATTCTCTTAATGTTGAACAAGGAGCAGTTGTTAACCTGACCCCACTTAAGACGTACGATGGCTCAAATGGTGCTAATAACAGTGAACACGGCAATCCAGTCAGTGCCATTTTCATTAGTGACGATGCGCAAGTAACTGTTCACGGTCAGGTGAACATTAACATCGGACAAAGTGAAGGAATTAAGTATGCGGGCAAGCAAAATAATGGCCAGGCCAGAGCCATTTATTTAAACAACGCCAATTCAAAGGTCAATATTAGCAAAAATGGTGCAATTACCGTTAACACGAATGGTAATATTTCAACTAAAAATAAGCAAAACCTGATTTATATTGGGGGCGATTTTGCCATTAACTCTGGCGGTGCTCTCAAGATTACTGGACAGAACATGGGTAATTATACTGGTTCGCTAGTGCAAATTGACGGTACAGCTAACGTGCAAAACGGCGGCTTTGAAATTCAATTAGTTGGTGATGCCGGTACTGGTGCAATAAAATTGGTTGATGTGGCCAATACTGGGCAATTGATTGTTAATAACCCTACTTCTCTTGTGTTAGACGCCCATCTGAATAACAATGACCGCACCAGCATTATCGGTGATAACAAAGTCACTGTCACAAATGTTCGCCAGTACTTAAACCTTGGTGAACTGTTAAATGGCTCTGCTCTTGGCAGCAACTTAGTCTTGCCGCCTTTTCATGTTTTACAAGTCGAAAAAAATGCTAAAACTGTCGCAGTTAACAAACTGGAAGTATTAAACGGTCAAAGGATCTTCGACTTAGAAAAAGTCAAAAAAGATAGCCCCCAGCTTAGTGCCATTCTCAGTAAAGCACCTGAAAACTTCCAGAAATTGCTGCAAAATTACAATCATCAAAGCTATGACCAGCTCTTTCGAGCTATCGTGGAAGCAGCTTTTTCCAATAAAAGCAACCCAGGCTACAATAACATCAGATTTACACCGGCCAATCAAAGCGGCTTCTTAGACATTGACCCAGAAGATGTGACGGTAACTAATCAAGACGATGGTTCAAAACTAGTCAAAGGTCGCGTATTATACTATGATCCTGCAAAAGATGGTCCTGATAGTGACAGCTTTTTTAAAAATATCTTACCCGGTGGCACTGAAGCCTATGTTTTAGCCAGGTTTAAAGATAGTGGTGTATACAGAAATGGTCAAGCTATTATTGATTCAACAATCGCTAATCCCTACGCTGATACTGTTGATACTTATCGAGGTGAAGCAAATGATTTGGCAGCATTACCTACCAAATTTGCCGCTAAAGTTGCTCCTGATGGCTCCTTCACCATTATCATTCCTACCGAAATTACTACCAGGATGGCTAAAGACGCCACAATTCAACTAACTCCACATGCAAACTTCATTGAATATAGTCCGTTAGACATTGCCAGTGGCGACCGCCCTACTATAGTTAGTCTCGGCATCAAACCGTTTAGCGAAGTACAACAAGAAGCAGCTCAGGAAATTACTGATGCTATTAATGCTGCTAAAACTAAAAAGCCGGCTAATTTAACTGCAGATCAGGAAAAAGCACTGACAGATGCATTGAATGAAGCTGCTAAGTATGCTGCTACGAATAAAGATAACAATTATGATTCCAATAAATCAGTTTATGGCGTCCAATCTTCCAAGACGGCAATCAGTGAAATAAATAATAGGAAAAAGACGGCTTTAGACTTGGTCAATAAGGCTATACAAACAGCCCAAAGTCAAGGAGAATATGAAAAAGCTAAAGCGGCAGCAATTGACAAATTAACTCAGCAAGCTGAGGAACAAGCTAAAAAGTTCCCTGCACAAGAACAATCTATCACTGCCGCTAAAAACCAAGCCATTAGTAAAGTACAGGCTGCTGCCACAAATAACACTAACATCGATCAGGTTGTTAATGACGGTATTAATGCCATTAATCAAGCAGGAAAAGATTACCGAGATAATGTAAAAACTGATATTAACCAGGCAATTACAAAAGTCGAAAATGCTATTGACACAGTCTCAAAAGACGAGAATGTTAAATCACCGGTAGACGAGTTAATTAACGGTATAAAAGACAAGCTCAAGCGGCCAAAAGAAATTGTTGCTCCTGACGGTGATCTTGATCAAGACGAAGATGAAGCGGCTATTAATAGCCATCAAAAAGAAGCTAAAGCTCTACTCCCAGGTGTGCAAGATACTATTGATGCAATTGCAGCATTAGAAGCTGCTGCTAAAAAGCAAATAGCGCAGTATGGTGACGATCAACCTGAGATTCAAGCTGCTTTAAATCAAGCTATCAAAGATATTATTAACAGCAATAATCCTAAAGACGATCTTAATAACGGTATCGATAAGATTAATGGCACACATGCTAATAAAGAAAAAGATAAGGCAGCAAATGGTATTAAAGAGGCAGCTACTCAAGCTAAAGAACGGATTCAAAATTCTGATTTAACAGCGGATGAACAAAAAACATACCTTGATGAAATAGATGAAGCAGTTGCTGCTGCAACAGCTACTACTGGTGATACTGCCAAATCTATTTATGGCACTGATGACGGTGAAATTATCAATAAGAGAAAAGCTGCTGCTGAAAGTTTAATTAACAAAGCAGCTGCCAAAGCTGAAATTGCTGGTTATACTAAGGGCTACGAGAATGTCCTTGGTCAAGTTGGCCAAGCCGAAACCGCTATGACAGATGCCCTAGCGGCAATTGATAAAATTGAGGATAATGCTGCAAGTAGTCAAAATATTGTCCAAGCAGAAAATGCAGCTAAAGAAAATATCTTAAACGCATTTAAAGAAAATGCTAAAGACCAGGTTCTGGTGGATGCCAAAACAGCTAAAAGCAATTTAGGAGTTGAACAAGAGTCTAATATTGATGAGGCGATTGCTAATGCTACCAAAACGATTGCCAGTCATAGCTCTGCTCTTGACATCAAACAAGACATTATTGACGGTAAAAAGAACGTTTTAAATGCCTATAAGGCTGCTGCTAAAGCACAAATTGAGCAAGATGCAACTGAAGCTAAAAACAATTTAGGAGTTGAGCAAGAGTCTAATATTGATGAGGCTGTCACTAATGCTACCAACACGATTGCTAGCCATGACTCACTTACCGCTATTAACCAAGATATTATTGACGGTAAGCAGAACGTTTTAAGTGCTTATAAGGCTGCTGCTAAAAAGCAACTGGAAACAGTTAAACAAGACATTGTTAACAAAATTCAGAATAATCCTAATTTAACGGCCAAGAATAAAGACGATGCTGCCAATAAAGCCAGTGAATTGCTTACTGGAAATCAAGGTTATAATAGCCGCATTGATAATGCCGAAACTATAGCTGATATTAATACAGCTACTAAAGAAGGCACTGCCGCATTAAACAATTTACTTGATGAGCAAAACTTAAGTGGTCGACGTAATCAAGCTATTGCAGCAATTCAGGATGCTAAAGACAAAGCCATAGCTAAGATTACAAATAATAAAAATCTGAGTGACGAGGAAAAAACCAAATATCAAGAACTAATTAATACTGCAACTGCTGCAAGTGTTGCTAAAATCACGCAAGATGAAGATGAAACTACAATTGCAACAGACGAAGACAATGCTATTAAAAATATTACTGGTTATCAAGAAAATGCTGCTAATACTGGCGATACTAATTTAAATAAGCAGCGCCAAGATGCAATTAAGGAAGTTGAAGAAGCAGCTAATAATGCTTTAAGTACAATTGACGACTTTGACGATACTGTTTTAAGTCCAGAAGATAAACAACATTATCAAGAAACTATTAATAAAGACTTGGCTAACGCCAAAGCAGCAATTAATGCAGCTAAAGACAATGATGGTGTTAATTCCGCTAGACAAGCTGGTAAAACCAGTATTAATGAGGATTTGGCGGCCAGTCAATTAATAGTCGCAAAATCTCAGGCAAATATAGCGTTGCAAGATGAGAAGAAAAAAGACATAGATACTATTAATCAGGCTTTTACCGATAATAAAATTAATAGCGAGCAAAAAGACGCACTAACAGACAAAATTAATGGCTTCTATGAAACGGCAACCAGCAAAGTATACAACGACTTGACTGCTGAACAAGTGGCTAAAGATAGGGATGATGGCATTGCTGCTATGGCCAGCGTTGCTGGCAGTATTGCCAGTGAAGAAGCAAAATACTTAGAGCAACAAAAAGATGATGCTTTAACCAATAAAGACACTGGCCTAAATGCTCTAGCAGAGAAAATTCGGACAAGTATCGAAAAAGATCCTAACCTTTCCGGCAAAGAAAAAGGTGATTACTATGACGAAATTAGTTCTGCTTTAACTTCAGCCAAAACTGATATTCAAAATGCTCATTCTCAAGCTGAAATTGCTACTGCAACAAACGCCGGTCGGGAAGCTTTAAATAAAATTCTTGCTAACGTTGTATTGCAATCAAGTAGAAGCGCTGCGCTTAAAGAATTGTTGAACACCTGCACCGATGTTTCTAATCAAATTACCAACTTACAAAATGTTAACAGTACTACTAAAGACGGATTAATTAAACAGTTAACTGATTACTATAATGATGCAGTTGCTAAAGTAAAGAATGTTCCTGCTGCTCAAGTCGATTCTGAAAAACAGCAAGGCATTGATAATATGAACACAGTTATTAGGGATGCGCAAAGCCTTGATACCAATATTGATCATGCTAAGCAAGAAGTCGACAAGCAGGCTGATCAAGCAATTTCTACCATTAATCAATCTGCGATGTCTGACGCGGATAAAACTCAAACCATTGCAAAAATCAACGATGAAAGAGCTAAAGCTAAGCAAAATATTGAATTGCAAAAAAATAATGATGCCGTAGACAAAGCCAAAAATGATGGTAAAGATGCTATTGGTCAGGTTGCAGCCACAGCTATGACAGCTGATTTGGAGAATACTAAACATCACAGCGAAGAGGCTATTAACCAAGCTGCTCAAGAAGCAATTAGCAGATTAAAATCTTCATATGACACTCTAAGCGCTGAAGAAAAAGAAGAAGCTAGTTCCCAATATGAGCAGGCAATCTCTGATATTAATCAGGCTGTTGCGGATGCCAAGAGTAAATTACAAAATGGCAAGACAAAAGATGGTATCAATAAAATCACTACTGATACCATTAATGCAATCAATAAAGCGGAAGCAAGTGGTAACTTAGCAATCACCAAAGCACAGGCCAGAAAAGCTATTAAAGATGTCGCAGACGAAATCAAAAACAACTTAAAAGATAAAAAGGATCAAGACAGTGTTGATTCTATTCTAGAGAATGCCGCTTCAGCCATTACTGCTGCTGAGGATAGTAGCACTGTTTTGAGCAGTAGAGATTCTGCCATTAATCACATCAAAGGAATTAAGACTACAGCAGATTCTAATGATGCTGCCAAAATAAAAAATGCTAAAGACGAAGCAATTAAAGCATTGACAGCGGAACTAAACGGTCAAACTAATAATCCTGGTGCTCCGGGAATTTTAGCTCAAATTGATCAAATTACAGGCTTAAGTGCTGAAGAAAAAGCTCAGTATAAGAGTCAGGCAACCGCTGCTAAAAATAAAGCTGTCAGTCAGATTAACGCTCAGCAAACAACAGACGATATTGCATCCACTAAGACTACCGGAATTATTAACATTGACAAGGCTTTAAGCGCCGCACAATTACAAGCGTCTAAGAATAATGCTAATAAATACTTAGCAGATATTTCTCAAACTGCTGCAGATAATATCAAGAAGATCGAACAGTCGGCTCTAAGTGATACTGAGAAAGCGCAACAAATTGACTTAATCAACTCAAATAAAGAAACAGCTATCCAAAATATTAACCAGGCGCAAAGTCCAGACGAGGTAGAAAAAGTCAAACAAGGCGCTGAAAATGCCATTACTGGTATTGTGCAGAATGCTAAGGAAAACGCAGCTTTACTGCAGGAACAAAATGCCGCCTACAACTCACTGGTTGAGCAGGCTAAAAAGCTCAACCAGCGCTTAAGCGATGACCGTTTGCATAATAAGGTTGATCAAAAGCAATATGATGACTTAAGTAAGGCTATTAGTGACGCTTTAAGCGCAGCTAAAGCCAAGATTTCTGCCGCCACTGATCTGGATAAAATTAATGCTGCCAAAGGTAATGGTGAAACAGCTCTTAACAAGGTCAATAATGATATTGATAACGAAGAAGCTCTAGCCCAAGCTCTAAATGATTTACAAGCTGCAGCCACTAACGCCAAAGCTAAAGCTGCTGAGGTTGAAGATAGCACTGTCGCTGACCAAATGAAAGCCCAAATAGATCAGGAACAAAAGAAAGCTGCTACTAATATTATTGCCGCTAGAAATAATAAGCAAAACACTATTACGCAAATTCAATCAGTTGCAGAAGATGGCATCACCACAATTAACAAATTAGGTGAAGACTTTGCTAATAAGAATCAAATCGTTAAGGGCTTAAAAGAATATGCCGCAAATGCTAAGAATGAGATTGATGGCTTAGGCCTAGCAGGCAGTGACGTCGCTAATGGTTATAAAGATATTGACCAGGCCTTAAATGATGGTATTAGTTCAATTTATGGCGGGACAAGTGAACAGCTATCCCAGTTAGAACAAGATGCCAAAACAAACATTGATCAGGCGAAATTGCCAAGCAAACTGACTGCAGAAAAGAATAAACAAATTAATAAGTTTAAGGACTATGTTAACAGTAAAGGCGAAATTGCCAGTGTGGCCACTAACCTAGATCAAGGTCAAATTGACACGCTTCAAAAGCAACTTGACGAAGCTATCAAGAAAACCATTGATAAAATTGCAGGCGTTAAACTTGAAAGTAGTTACGAAGATGCTAAAACACAAGTTGAAAATACCGAACAAGGTATAGTGCCAGAAGGTGAAACTGCTAATTTTGGTGAGAAAGAAATCGACCGCATTTTCCAAGTTGCACAAGAAAAAGCAGAAATAGTCAAGGCTAAACAAGAGGCAATCTCTCACATCGAACAAGTACAAAAAGAAGCAAATGCTGCTATAGAAAAATCAGGTTTGTCGCCAGCAGACCAGCAAAAGCAGAAGGAACAAATTCAAAAACTTGTGGAAAAAGCCAGAACTGACATTAATTCTGTTTCGCAATCTGAAACAGAAGCTAAAGATCAAATAGATAGGAATGAAAAACAAGCTATTACTAATATCAACAGCATTAAAGAACAGACAGCCCTGGCTGGTCATAAGACAAAAGCTGAAGGTATTCTAAAGGATAAACAAACCAACGCTCATAATGTAATTGATCAATCTCAATTAACTACCGAGCAGAAGAAGGCAGCAAAAAAAGCAATTGATGATGCATACAAGCAGAGTTACCAAGATATCGAAAGTGCTGCTGCAAGTGTCGACATCCCAGAAGAAGCTGCTATTGGTCAAAAGATTGATCGTCTGTTAACTAAGCCTGAAACTGGTACTAAACCAGAATGGTTTAATAATGAACAAAATAATGCCCTTAAGGGCGCTGAAGGAGTAGACGGCATTAACAATGCATATAGTAGATTAAAAGACAGGTTGAAAGATAAGCTGTCACCAGAATTGCTAGATCATATTGACGAGCAAATTAATGCTATTAATAATGCTACTGATATCCAGACTACCAGTGCCGCTTATGATGAGGCTATGACTATTATCAATAAGCAGCAGGCTAAAGCTGACATTGACGAAGAAGCTGCTAAAGTTACTAAAGAAATCGACAGTAATGATAGATTAGCTACTGAATCAAAGAACAGGCTGAAAGAGCAAATTAAGAATGATAGCCAGAAAGCCAAGGATCAAATTGATGCAATTATTGCTCCTAAAGGTGATACATTAGGCAAAAAGGACCAGATTGCAAAAATCACAGAAACCGCTAAAGATGATATTAACAGTGCTGGTAATGCCGCCAAAGATGAATCTATTAGTTCGCTTAAAGCAGACGCCAACAATGAACTAGCTGCTAAATATCAAAACGCGGTTGCTGAACTAAGGGAAAAATTTGGCGAAAATGCAGATACCACCAGCGTTGATAAGGCATACCACGAGCACTTACACATAAATGGTGACTCAATTGAAGATATCACAGCAGCTAAGATGGCAGCTGAAAAAGATATAGCTAAGGGTGCAGTAGCTGATACCGCTAATAATGCTAAAAACCAAGTTGATAAATTAAAGCATCAAGATGGCAGCGATTATACTGATACTGAAAAGCAGGCAATTAAAGATTATATTGACCAAGAAGCAGCTAAAGCTAACTCGGATCAAACGGGCACTATTGATCAAGCTCAAAGTTCAACTGGCATAGAAACTGCCAGAAAGAATGCAGTTGACAAGATAAGCAGAATTATTGTAAGTGATAGTCAAGAACTTGAGAATGTTTTAAACAACGATAGCAAAGTACAAGAAGAAAGACTAACAGCTGCCTATGATTCCGCTGTTAAACTTCTCAAAGACAGATTTAAGGATAAGGCAAACACGACCAGCATTGATCAAGCATACGAAAGTGCCAAAGATGCTCTCAATAATTCTGCTAACGCAGATAAGCTGGCCGCAACAGAGTTAATTGGTGAAAAAGAAATAGCAGCTGGAGCTCTGGCAGACGCACAAAATGCAGCTACAAGTGAAATTCAGTCATCAAGCAAATACACTGAGCAGGAAAAGAAAGCTATTATTAACCAAATTGAGACAGACATGGCCAAGGCAAACGCTGCTCTCAAACAGCCTGAGGTCAATGACAGTCAGACAATTACTAAACTGCGTGATGATGCTATTAAGCAAATGTATCTTAATGTTACGGATTCTGCCACCATAGACCGTATTCTTCATGATATTAATCACGAAAATGAACATAGTTCTAGCAATCATTCCGTTCCTGCCCCTGCTAACAATACGCCAGTTAATACTACCAGCAAAGAAGATAATGAGGCAAAACTTGATTTAAGCAGCAGAGAAGAATTAACTTTAATGCATAACGCTTACCTTTACGATGAAAATGGCAAACGTGCTAACAAAGTTATTCTTGGTGCTGGCTCAATCATTACTTCATATGGTACCAAAGAGATTAACGGGCAGAGCTATTACGTCTTAGTCGATAAAGGCAATCAGAATAAAATTTACTATATTGCTCTGGGTAATGTTATTCCTACAAGTCAGAAATTAAAACATAATGCCTATGTTTACAATAAACATGGCAATCGCATAAAGAACGCTGGTGTATTAAGAAAAGGCAATAATATTAAAACCTATGGGAGTGCAGTCACAATTCGGGGTAAAAAATATTACATTATTGCCCCAAACCGCTTTGTTAAGGCCGCAAATATTGCTTTGCAAAAACCCGCTAGTGCAGCTCCGATCAACGAACTCGTAACGAAAAATGCGCGACCAGCAGCTGCCAAAACTATTATGCACAATTCATATCTATATGATCAAAACGGTAAACGTGCTAATAAGATTGTTATACTAGCCGGTTCAATTGTTAATACAGTTAACCAACAAGTCATCAATGGTAAAAAATACTACGAACTGGATGATGGTTTATTCATCGCCGCTAACAATATTGATTCTAATATACTTAAATTAAGGCATAATGCTTATGTTTACAGCCAACATGGTAATCTAATTAGCAAAAAAGTTCTAAAAAAACAACAGGTAGTCAAAACTTATGGCAGTCCTGTCAAAATTAACCACGAAAAGTACTTTATCGTTGCTAAAAATAAGTTTGTTAAAGAAACTAATTTTAAATAATTAGGTGTAGCTTATTAAAATAGCTCTTGAGTTTAAAGAACTCAGGAGCTATTTTTAGTTATTCTGCAAAATCAAACAGAGCTGAAGTCAATTTTCAGTTCTGTTTGATTTTTATTGCCAGTTAGAATCGTTAGACAGGGGCAATTTATGCCAGTAATCAGGCTTATTTACCTGTCGGCCACGCGCAATCGCCATATCATATTTAGCTACATCTTTAGTAATTGTTGAGTCTGCTGCTACAAAAGCATGGTCAGCAATATTAACCGGTGCCACTAAGGTAGCACCTGAACCAATAAACGCATGATCTCCAACGTTAGTGTGATCTTTTTTCACACCATCATAATTAGCAAAGATAGTGCCACAACCAACATTAACATCCTTGCCTAATGTAGCATCGCCAATATAAGTTAAATGACCAACTTTGGAGTTTTCTCCAATCTCGGCACATTTAATTTCAACAAAATTACCGATGTGGGCACCCTTTCTAATAATAGCCTGGGGCCGCAAGTGTGAGTTTGGCCCAATATCTGAAAAATCAGCCATTTCGGCCTGCTCAATCGTGGATGAAGTCACAGTCACATTATTGCCAATTTTTGAATCAACAATTCTGGTTCCAGAGGTAATTACGCAATTATTGCCGATCTCGGTATTACCTTTGATAACTACGTTGCCTTCAATTTGGGTATCACAACCGATTTTAACATTTACATCTACATATGCCGTCTCTGGATCAACAAAAGTAACGCCATTAGCCATGTGCTTTTCATTGATTCTCTTCTGCATAGTTTTAGTAGCCTGTGCTAATGCTAAGCGATCATTGACCCCAAGGCTTTCACTGAAATCAGGCATTTTATATGCACCAATTCTTTCACCTTGATTGCGCAAGATTTCCAAGACGTCAGTTAAATAGTATTCTCCTTGAGCATTATGGTTGTTAACCTGCTTTAATGCGCTAAACAGTTTCTGATTGTCAAAACAAAAAACGCCAGTATTAATTTCGTTAGTTTCCAATTCTTCTGCTGTGCCATCTTTTTGCTCAACAATCCTTAAGACGTTACCCTGGTCATCCCTTATAATGCGGCCATAGCCAAAAGGATTAGCAGCTTGAGCAGTCAAAACTGTAGCTGCATTTCCCTTACTTTGGTGGTAATCAAATAATTTTTGAAAAGTTTCACCTGTAAATAAGGGGGTATCGCCAGTAATCACTAGAGTTGCACCATTTTCTTTCGCCAATTCATCAGCTGCAGTTAAAACAGCATCCCCTGTACCAAGCTGTTTTTTCTGCAAAACAAATTCGGACTTACCGGCCAGGACTTTTTTAACTTCTTCAGCGCCAATGCCAACAATTGTTACTATTTTATCCGGTTCAGTGGCCTGGGCAGCTTCGACCACATATTCAACCATTGTTTTCCCACATATCTTGTTCAAAACTTTGTATGATTTGGACTTCATACGTGTTCCTTTGCCAGCCGCTAGAACAATTACAAATTTTTTCATAGATTTTCAGCCTCTTTTATATTCTTAAATTACTGTTTATATTTTAGTATATTGTCGCAGAAACTAAAAGCTGCCAAAATCAGTATGAGCAATCAAAGAACCCGGCTCTGCCATGATAACTTTCCTCTTATCATCTATTTTTTTAATTTTTACTAAAGAAAGATGACCTTCAATTAGTTTAACATCGTCAAAATCCGCTTCACATAAAACGCAAATACCGGCAATGTTGCCATTAAATTCTTTTACCAGTTGTTGCATTCCCGTCAGCGTTCCGCCAGCCATCATATAATCATCTATCAGCAGTACATTTGAGTTTTCTTTTAGCACTCTTGTTGGTAATTCCATTTTAGAAACACGATCAAGTGATGAAGAAATATAATTTACAGAAACTGTTGCTCCCTCAGTTACTTTTGAGCGTTTACGTGCAATGATAAACGGTACATTTAAATAACGTGCAACTGCCTGAGCCAAAGCAATGCCCTTGGTCTCGATAGTCATCACAATATCAATATTAGAATATGCATACCTAGTAGCAATTAATTTACCGATTTTATCCAAGTCTTGTGGATTGCCAATAATATCAGACAGATAAACAAATCCTCCAGCTAAAATGCGATCAGGATCCTCAATGCGACTGGCCAATTCATTTAAATATTTCTGTGCGTGCTTTTTACCCCAAAAAGGAATATAACGCACACCCCCAGCCGCACCTGCGACTGTTTCCAAAATTCCGTCTTGATTGCTTGCTAAGGTGTGCTTCAAGATTGCCAGGTCTTCAGAAATTGAAGATTTAGCTGCACCATATCTTTTCGCAAAAAATGGCAGCGGAATTAAGTCATGTGGTCGTTCCATTAAATATTTAGTCATATCAACTAATCTCTCTGAACGTTTCATAGAAATTACCTCCTATTGTTTGTTTTTTGCCAGTTACTACTATACACTCAACCATAAAAAAAGGCACTAACATTTTACCAAATGTTATTGCCAAAAAGTAATCTTAAGATGACGCCTTAAACTTATTGCACAGCGTTATCAAATTTTAATGTTATATTTTTGGTTAACAAATCTGTGTAACTATAAGAAACATGTTCAAAGTTATTTGAATCCTGGTCTAAATCAACTACAAAAACTGCAGGAAAAGTGTTCTTCAAAATTCCACGTCTTTTAGTTACTTTCTTACGTCCAGCTCTTGCAACTACAGTTAATGAATCACCTAAATGTGAATCCAGCTTACTCTTAATGGTCATAATAGATGTTGGCAATGAAAACAACTCCTTTGAGTTGTATTATACCACTTTATTATTATTTTTTCAATTCTTTTTAAAAACTACCCCAGAATATTTTCGTCAATTTTTAACCGACACCCTATGTGCAATTTCAACAAATTGTTCTAGTGTCAGTTGTTCTGGACGAATGCGTGAATCGACTCCCAAAGATTTAATCAGAGCTAAGCGTTGTTTTTCATCTGGCAGAAGAACTTTTAAGTTATTATTTAATGTTTTACGTCTTTGAGCAAAACACATTTTAACTACCCGGTTAAAGTGTTCAAGGTTAGCTATATCAGGTTTATTCGCTGCCGCTAAAGGTTTTAAAACTACGACGCTTGAGTCAACCTTAGGCTGAGGTATAAATGAGCTACTTTTGACAGTCAAATAGGACCGCACACTCATTTCGGCTTGAACTGCGATTGTTAAAGGCCCATATTCCTTTGTTCCGACATGGGCATGCAAACGGTCGGCCACTTCCTTTTGCATCATCAAGGTTAAACTGGTAAATTTCAGTTGAGAATTATTAAGAAAGAAAATGATTGGAGTTGTAATGTAATAAGGTAAATTGGCAACAACCTTGATCGGCTTATTTAAATCAAAAAAGTCAACCAGATCAGCTTCAAAATCAGCCTTTAAAATATCTTTCATTTTTAATTTAAAGCATTGATTCAAAGATTTACCATTTATTTTAGCCGGTAGTTCATTATGCAGCACTTCTGGGAGGTTTTCATCAACTTCATAAGCATAAACTTTAGCTCCGGCATTGAGCAGCTGTTCAGTCAAAGAGCCAATTCCCGGCCCGATTTCAATGACCTGATCACCGGGTTTAATCGCAGCAGCTCGAACTATACCTTGAAGTACATCCAGGTCTACTAAAAAATTTTGACCCAAGCTTTTTTTAGCTTTCATAAAATAGCGGTTTATAATTGCTTGAGTTCTAACTGGAGAGCCAATAGGAATCTCAGTGTTCATCTTTAACCTCCTCAACAGTTTGCCTAAGTTCCGCAAGTGAAATACCAAAAGTTTGTAAACGATGGTAGAATTGTTTGCCATTACCATAGCCAACGCGCAGCTTTATCCCCACTTGTTCCCGCAATTTGCGTGAATTAGGGCCACTGGCTAAACCTAGTTCTTGATATTTTTTCCTGGTCAAATCACTGCTGGGCAGCTTCTTTTCATGTAAAGCACTTAGTGCCCTCACCAGTGCCTTTTTTGATGCATGCTCAACGCCAAGTGAACCTTTTTTATGAGGCTCGCCCTCTTTACGCGTTATAAAAGCCTGCTTTGCGGTCGGCACTGCTTTAGTAACTAGACGTCTGATTCGCTCGCCGTTTAAATCAGGATCTGTCAGGACAATAATTTCTCTTTTATGAGCTAGTTCCTGCAACTCAGTAAGTACTGTATCAGGCACATCCGAGCCATTCGTTTCGATAGTTTCAATTCCGGGAAAAAATTGTTTAAGACGAATAGTATCGTCTTTTCCCTCAACGACAACAACGGCATTAAATTGTTTTTTAGTTAAGACCATAGACCCTCATCGTATTCGCATATGTTGCCTGAGCAACTTTTTCTAACGGGAGATCCTTTAATTCTGCAATAGCGCGAGCTACATAATAAACATTGCCCGGTTCGTTTTGTCGGCCGCGATATGGTTTAGGAGTTAAATAGGGAGCATCGGTTTCTACCAGCAATCGCTCTAACGGAGTATTTCTGGCCGCTTCATGCACTTCTGTTGCCTTAGTAAAGGAAACAACACCAGAATAAGAAAAATATACATTTAAATCCAAAAACTTAGTCAGCCATGAAACATCGCCATTAAAGCTGTGCAAAATTGCACCATATTCTAAGTTACTGCTTTTTAATATCTCATAGCAATCACTAAAAGCATCCCTCGTATGAATATCAACCGGTTTTTTCAATTCATGGGCCAGTTCAATTTGTCTGGCAAAAACCTCTCTTTGTTTGTCACGCGGAGATTCATCCCAATAGTAATCTAGTCCAACTTCACCTAAGGCCACTACCCCAGGAAGTTGCAGTTGTTCAATTAGCAAGTCTTCTGCTTTTTGGTTATAATCTTTGGCCACATCAGGACAATAACCCACCATCGCAGAGACTTGAGTAAAGCGCTGGCTTAAATCAATCGCGCGCTTGTTAAATTCAGGATCCTGTCCTGCACAAATTATTTTGGTCACACCTAATTTTTGCGCCCGATCAAGGTAAAACTCTTCTTTGCCCCGAAACGGTTCATCTTGTAAATGAGTATGGTTATCAATTAATTCCATTAACTTAATTGCGCCCCAACTGCATGTTCAGCGCCAACCAAGGCTAACTTAACTTCCCCATTTTTCTCACTGGACAAAAGCATGCCTTGGCTCAAATGGCCTAACATCTTGCGCGGCTTAAGATTAGTTACTGCCAAAACCTTTTTGCCAAGTAATTCACTGGCGTTAGGGTAATATTGCCTAATACCACTTAAAATTTGTCTTTCATCGCCATTGCCAAAGTCCATTTGGAACTGGAGCAATTTCTTAGAACCTTGAACCGGCTCAACAGACAGAATTTTACCGACTTGAATTTTGACCTTAGCAAAATCGTCTATCGATATTTCTTTATCCTTACCTTGTTCGCTGCGGCTTGCCTTCTTCGGCTTAGCTTTAGCCATTTCGTCTTTAATGTATTTAATTTCCTCTTTAGGTTCAACCCGTGGAAAAATTGGTTTAGGATCACTGATAACCTTAGTCTTCCAAGCACAGTTACCAAATTCAAGTTGTTTGTACCCATCATTGTCCCAGTCAAGACCCAATTGTCTGAACATTTCAACTGGTGTTCTGGTCATAATTGGTGCAATCAGCAAAGCAATGATACGTAGGCTTTCTGCCAGGTTTGACATTACACGAGCTACATCAGCAGACTTACCTTCCTTGTTTAATTTCCAAGGCATAGTTTCATCAATATACTTATTAGCACGATTAATAAACTTCCAGATATCGTCAATTGCCTGAGTGAAATACAAAGTATCCATTTCTTTTTTGTAGTTGGCAATAGCGTCTGCCGCTGTTTGCGCCAAATCTTTGCCTAAGCCATCCTGCTCTTGGGCAATTGGTTCAACTTTTCCATTTTGATATTGATTGATCATCGAAACAGTTCTGTTGAGCAAGTTACCTAAATCGTTAGCCAGGTCATAGTTAACGCGCTCAACGAAATCTTCTGGTGTAAAGACACCATCTGAGCCAAATGGCAAAGCACGCATCAAGTAGTAACGCAATGCATCCACGCCATAACGGTTAATAATAGATTCAGGATAAACCGCGTTACCCTTCGACTTGGACATCTTGCCGTCTTTCATCAAAACCCAGCCATGACCAATAACATGCTTAGGTAAAGGCAAACCTAAGGCCATCAACATAATCGGCCAGTATATGGTGTGGAAACGAACAATTTCTTTACCTACCAAGTGAATATCAGCCGGCCAGTATTTTTTAAATAAAGAATCATCATCTGAACCATAGCCCAATGCAGTAATATAGTTAGATAAAGCATCTATCCAAACATAAACAACATGTTTAGGATCGCTTGGAACGGGAATACCCCAGGAAACAGTCGTTCTGGTAACAGATAAATCTTCCAGGCCAGGCTTTATGAAATTATTGACCATTTCCTTTTCGCGAGAATGAGGCAGAATAAAATCAGGATGGTCTTGGTAGTACTGATAAAGTCTGTCTGCGTATTTACTCATCTTGAAAAAGTATGATGGTTCTTTAACCAGTTGTACTTCATGACCGGATGGCGCCTTACCGCCGATCACATTACCATCATCGTCTTTATACACTTCAGCCAATTGTGATTCTGTAAAATACTCCTCGTCTTCTACAGAATACCAGCCTGTATATTCGCCCAGATAAATATCACCTTGTTTTAACAGCTGCTCAAAGATCTTTTGGACGCCTTTAACGTGTTCTTTATCAGTAGTCCGAATAAATTTATCGTATGAAATATCAAGGCTTTGCCACAACTTTTTATAAATGGCCACCATTTTATCTACAAATTCTTGCGGTTTAACCCCTTGCTTTTCAGCTTTTTGTTCAATTTTTAATCCGTGCTCATCAGTACCAGTTAAAAAGAAAGTGTCGTAGCCTTGGCTGCGCTTGTAGCGTGCCATTACATCAGCTGCGATTGTGGTATAAGCATTGCCGATAGTCAATCGGCCAGACGGATAGTAGATTGGTGTTGTGATATAAAAAGTTTTTTTATCAGCCATATTCATTTTCTCCTTAATTTTTGCTTAATTATACTATATTATACTACACTAACAAAAAAGCGAATTCCTTACGGAGTTCTCTTTTTTAGTAGATATTTAGTATTCTGTACTTATTTTTAGATTAAAAATTTTTCGCTCTTTAAATAGAAATACTTGACAGCTGTAGTCAATAAAATATATAGAACAAGTATACCGAGTACTACCCACATAAATTCAATTGGCATCTTGCCAAAACCCAGTTTTGTTGCCAAGAATGAAAATGGAATCAAGGTTCCAATTACACCAGCACCAAATGTAGCCAGAGTAACTCCCGGTGCAGCGTGTTGCTTAATAAATGGCAAGCGCGGATCACGCAAAGCGTGAATAACCATTTCCTGAGTCCAAAGTGATTCAATAAACCACCCAGTGTGGAAAAGAGCGACAAATGCAACCTGTTGTGTTGCTCCCAGGGTGCTGTAATTGCCACCTGTCAGTTGTGGGCAGATTACAAAGAATAACAACGCAAAAGTCAAAATATCGAAGACGGATGAAGTTGGACCAAAGTAAAACATAAACTTAGGCAACTTCTTGGTTGACCATGTTCGTGGCTCTTTTAAGAACTTGTCAGACATATCATCAAATGGTAGCGCCAGGCAACTAGTGCCGTAGAGTAAATCTAAAACCAAGAGTTGTAGTGGCAGCATTGGCAAGAATGGCAGGAATGAAGAGGCTACCATAATTGATAAAATATTACCAAAATTGGAAGAAAGTGTAATCTTGATATATTTCATAGTATTGCCAAATACTTTTCGTCCGATTCTTACGCCTTCTTCTAGTACATTCAAATCCTTATGCAGCAGAATAATATCAGCAGATTCCTTAGCAATATCCACAGCAGTATCAACAGAAATCGAGACATCAGCTGCCTTCATTGCTGGGGCGTCATTGATACCATCACCCATATAGCCTACAGTATGACCATTTTGCTTTAGCAGATTAATAATTTTGGTTTTATCTTCCGGCGATAATTTGACAAAAATATTGCATTCTTCCACCATTTTTGCCAACTCTTCAGGCTTCTTGCCTTCAAGATCTGCACCTGAATAAACTGTATCGACATTTAAACCAACTTGTAAGCCAACAGTTCTGGTAACGGCCTCGTTATCTCCTGTCAGAATTTTAACGTTAATTCCATCGTACTTTAGGCGAGCCAAAGCATCTTTAGCACTTTCCTTAGGTGGGTCAAGAAAAGCAAGATAGCCGCAAAGAATAAGATCATTTTCATCTTTTACTGAAAATTCACCGACTGGTGCAGGATTACGCTTGTAACCCAGCATGATCACGCGCAAGCCATCATCATTCATGTCATTTACTTTAGCCATTACTTTTTGCTTACGTTCAGGTGTTAAAGGTAAAATCTGACCGTCAACTTCAAGCTTAGTAGCAACAGCCATCATTTCTTCTGAAGCACCCTTAGTTACTAACAAGTGCTCGCCGTGCTGCTCATCTGAGTTTTCCACCACCACACTCATGCGTCTTCTGGAAAAATCAAACGGAATTTCATCAATCTTGTTGTAATCACGCTGAATTTCACTGATATCTAGTTCATCCGCCGCAGCTTCAATGATTGCTTTATCAATCAGGTTTTTCATCCCCGTTTGGTAATTGGAATTAAGATAGCCTAACTCCAAAATCCGCGGATTTTCCCGTAAATTCAAATCATAATGACGCTCCAGAACCACTTTGTCCTGAGTAAGGGTACCGGTTTTATCAGTACACAAAATATCAGCTGAACCAAAGTTTTGGATTGAATTCATCTTTTTAACAATCGTGCCCTTTTTGGACATTTCAATTGAACCTTTAACCAAATTGGTGGTTACAATTACAGGCAGCATTTCGGGAGTTAATCCAACTGCAGTAGCAATTGAAAAGATCAAGGCATTAACCCAATCGCCCTTAGTAATACCATTGATAATGAAAACTAAAGGTGCGATGATGGCAGTCATAATTATTAATAATCTAGAAACATTTTTGATACCAACATCAAAAGTTGTGTTTTTAACATCGTTATGTGAAATATCATGTGCCAGTTTACCGAACATGGTTCTTTCACCGGTAGCAAACACAATTCCTAAACCGGAACCGGAAACGATTGTTGTACCTTCATATAAAATATTGGGATAATCCAGATAATCACGATCCGCCCCGATTTTTGGCTTGGCAGTAGCGATTTTCTCTACCGGATTTGATTCGCCATTTAAAGAACTGGAAGAACAAAAGAGATCCTTACTGGTTAAAAGACGCATATCGGCTGGCACCATGTCACCTGCAGCTAACCGAATGACATCACCTACCACCACTTCACTGGTATCAATTTCCTGGTCTTTACCATCGCGAATAATATCTGTAGTAACAGAAACAAGCTTAAGTAAGGAATCCACAGCATTAGATGACCGGACGTTTTGCACAAAACTGGTTATTCCGGAAATCAAAACCATCGTGACCATAATTGCTACAGTAGTTAGGTCCTTTTCGCCAGCAGGCACAAAAATATAGTCGGTAAATAAAGACAACGTAGCTAAGACCAGCAATACTAAAGTAAAAGGGGTAATAAAAGCCTCTGCCAAAAAGCGAAGTTTAGAATTGTGTTTATTTGAAGCAATAGTATTTGAGCCGTATTCTTCACGATTTTTTTCAGCCTGCTCGCTAGTTAAGCCACTACTGCTTGCATGCAGCCTCGCTAAAGTCTCTGATCTGCCTTCCTTAGCTATTGCTTTTACCAGTTCTAAGTCTTTGTTGCTGGTAGTACCATTTGGTTTTTTCAGCATCTTCCCCACTCTCCTCATCACACAACTAACTCAAACAAACTAAAAAAGGGCCACCTAGCTAACCGCTTGGCGTCCCTTTTCAATAGGTATTATTATACTCATCGTTCAGTTTTAACACTACGTGACGTAAGCTTGTGCTGCTAGCTATCTGGTTTGCGCCTTATATCGACGAAAACTATTTGACCCGTTGGCATCTCTGGATGTTTCCGGGCGATAGCATTTGTTCACGTAGGAGTCTCACCTAACAGTTTATTTGTTCTTATTTAATTTGCACTGTGAGTTTAATACATAACACATGATAAAGTCAACATTTTTACCTTTTTATGTTCAAATTATTTTTAAAAAAGTAAACTAAGCCGCTGATTACTAGTGCCAAGGCTAAAGCGATAGGTAAAGCCAGCCTATGAGGGTGAGAAAGTTGCGCGCGTTCATCACTGGACAAGTCATATTTATCAAGTGAATATTGGTAACGCTGGTCAATGGTAGTGGCACATGCCCTAAAAACAAAGCGTAATCCTTCATTAAATTTCTTTTTATTATTACTACGCAGTTTGTCAGATTGAGACCGAATTATATTTGTCCGGACATCAGCAGAAAATGCGCTATGGAGATCTTTACTGGAATATATCTGCACGTTACGTTTCTTGTTTTTAGTACCCACAACGATAAAAACTGTCCGTTTATATTTATTTAATTTGGCAGGCGTTAAATGGTCAACCCTGTTTACCGTTTTGACAATGATTTGTGGTTGCTCACTAGTTTGAAAATACCGGTCATTTTTGGCCAAAATCAATTTACTGGTTTCACGCTCGAGCAAATTACTATTATCTTTAATGTTAGGACTTGAAAAGCCCGTCATTGTCAGAAAAATACCGAATAAAGCCGTAAATAACGCTAATTTAGTTTTCAGCATCTTCCAGCTTATGGGCCAATTGCTCCACATATTGCCGATCGATTTTAATTTGTTCATAAGGAACCCCACAGTCTTTAAAAAGTTTAATCGCCAGCGGACTGTCATTGTAATCAAAATAATAATTGATTTTTTTAACTCCAGCCTGCACTAAGGCTTTAGCACAATTATAACAGGGAAAGTGTGTAACATAAATTTCAGTATCATCGGTTGAAACGCCGTTACGTGCGCACTGAATAAGTGAGTTCATTTCAGAATGAATTGTCCGCACGCAGTGACCGTCAACTAATTGATGACCTACATCATCGCAATGAGGCTGACCCGTAACGGAACCGTTATAACCGGTTCCAATAATACGATTTTTTTTTACTAAAACACTGCCAACCAAAGCCCGGTCACATGTTGAACGCTGAGCAATCACTAAGGCCTGCATCATAAAGTACTGTTTCCAGGGAATTCGCTTACGCATTTTTTTACCTCTTGAAATAATTCAAACCGATTGCGTCCCGTACCTCTTGTAAGGTCTGATCAGCTACTTCGTTTGCTTTTTTAGAGCCCTCAATCAGCATATCATAAACAGCAGATGTATTCTGCTCATATTTAGCGCGCCGCTCACGTATTGGAGCCAATTCATTTTCCAACACCGAATTTAAGTAACGCTTAATTTTAACGTCACCCAAGCCACCTTTTTGGTAATCTGCCTTTAATTGCGCTACCTTATCCTTGTCAGGATCAAAAATGTCAAGATAGGTAAAGACAGTATTACCCTCTACTTTACCTGGATCTTCAACATGAATATGCTGGGGATCAGTATACATTGACATTACTTTTTGTTCAACGGTCTTGGCGTCATCAGACAGATAAATAGCATTATTTAAGGATTTGGACATTTTGGCATTACCATCTAGACCAGGCAACCGTCCCTCACCTTTTTCCGGGAAGTAGCCTTTAGGTTCTACTAAAACATTGCAGTTATATACGCGGTTAAAAGTTCGCACAATTTCACGTGCTTGTTCTAGCATGGGCTCTTGGTCATCTCCAACTGGTACCAAAGTTGCCTTAAAGGCTGTGATATCAGCTGCTTGTGATACTGGATAATTTAAAAAGCCCACGGGAATAGAATCGTTAAAACCTTTTTGCTTGATCTCGGCTTTAACAGTTGGATTACGCTCCAAGCGGCTGACTGTGACTAAGTCCATGTAATAAGCTGTTAATTCAAACAAAGCAGGTATTTGAGATTGAACGAAAACTGTAGAAATTTCAGGATCTATCCCTACTGCCAAATAGTCTAGTGCTACTTGAATTAAACTCTTTTGAATTTTTTCAGGATTACGGGCATTATCAGTTAAAGCTTGAGTATCAGCAATCATTATAAATGGGTGATATTCACCCGAATTTTGTAATTTTACCCTATTCTTTAATGAACCAATGTAATGACCCACATGCAATTTTCCAGTTGGGCGATCACCTGTAAGGATAACTTTCTTTTTCATCATAATCTGCCTTCCTTAAATAATTAAAATCTTTTTAATGTAATAATTATATTAATTCTACCAAAAATCAAGTAATGAATAAACACGGAGGAAAAAATGTGTAACCAATTTCAACTACCAAGTTTGGCCGAAATTAAAAAATACTTAGCAAACGACTTAAATTTACCATTAATAGAACCCGCAAGTAATTTGCCCCAAAATCAGAATATCTTTCCACAAGGTATTGCTCCTGTACTGGTATATTCAGATAATCAATTGCAATTGCTGCCTAAAACTTGGGGTTATCCCAGTCCGTTCGACCACAAAAAAGTAGTTTTTAATGCCCGGGTTGAACGCTTCTTTGAAGAGAAAAGATCAATGTGGGATTCTTCCTTTGCTAAATCTCGCTGCATTATTATTGCCAAACAATTTTTTGAATCCGGTCATGAAACCTATCTGGGTAAAAACAACCATCATTATCATGAACGCTTCAGCTTTAAAAATGCTAATGCCGCACTGACATTGATAGCCGGAATTTATCAAAAAGATCATTTTTCAATGGTTACTACTAAACCTAATGCGTCTTATGCCCAAATCCATGACCGTATGCCTTTAGTTATTCAGGCAGATGAATTGCGCCAATGGCTGTTTCAAAACTTCTCATCTTTAGTTGATCGCAATCAGTTAAAACTTGATTCTGTCAAAATGCCTCATAAAAAGTAACAATTCTAAAAACTTTCTATCACCTGTTATTATGCAAATTAAGCTAAAAGACGCTAAAATACTCTTAGATTTAGATATGTTTTTTATCTAACCAGTTTTAAAAAAATTTAAAAACTAAACTTGGTTTTGCAAACGAAACATGGTAAACTGTTTAAGTAATGCGGGTATAGTTTAATGGTAAAATGTTAGCTTCCCAAGCTGAAGATGCGGGTTCGATTCACGCTATCCGCTTAATTAAAAGGGCAATAACTTTAATAGTCATCGCCTAATCATTAGTTTTTAAGGATAACTATTACTTTCAACCATATATTATTGTTGTATAAAGTCTCAATATAAGCTCCTGTTTTTACATTTAAAATATTATTAATTTATGTTTTTATTTTATTTCTTTAATTTGTGAAAGGTTCAATTACGGTTTGACAATGAATTCTAAATCCAACTACCATTATAGAGGCAAATTATTATTTACTAGCTTAGCTGCTGCTACCTTGGGCTTAATTATTATTTCTCCTGATATGGCTAAAGCTGATACTCTAGTTGATTCTGCTGCTAAAAAGCAAGTAGCTCAAAGCAGCTCCTTACCGGCTAGCAATAATAATCAGACAGCAGCTTCAACTGATAGTGCTGCTAATAACAATCAAGCAAGTACTACTTCTGAAGCTGCGGCTAGCAATGAAACGCAGCCCTCAACGTCTCCTGGCAGTGAAGCTCAAGACGCTAATGAACCGCCAGCTGCGGGCGCTGAAGCTAAAGGAATTACACCGCGTTCTGTTTTGACAGCTTCCTGGGGCGGAATTAATGTAACTTTTGATACTGATTCTGGTATAGCAACTATACCAGGTGGTACGATTACTGATCCTGATTCTATTATTTTTCTTTTTGAAGAATATAGATCTATGAAAACAATCAAGATTACAGGTCCATTAAAAATTATTGGTAATGCTAGTTATCTTTTTTATGGGCTTATTAATCTAACTGAAATTGAGGGTCTAGATAAAGTTGATACTGCTGAAGTGACTGATATGACCTATATGTTTTCAAATTGCCACAGCTTAGCCAATATAGACGTAAGTAATTTTGATACCTCTAAAGTTACCTCTATGTATTTTATGTTTGGTGCCAATAACGTTTTAACCAATCTAGACGTAAGTAATTTTGATACCTCTAAAGTTACTAGTATGAAAGATATGTTTAGGTGGTGCCCAAGCTTAAGAACTCTAAATATCAGTAATTTCCAAATGGCTCAGGTGACTGATAAAAGTGAAATGTTAAATAGTTTACCTAATTTGTCTACTTTAGTTCTGGGGCCTAATAATTATATACAGGGAACTGGACTTGATACAACCGGCACTTGGTTGAATGTAGGCAATGGCACAGTTGATAAACCTCAGGGAAATAAGCGCTGGACTTCTAGTCAATTAATGGATAACTATTCCGGGAGCAGAGACCAAGATACGTATGTCAGGTTAGGTGAAGCAGTTACAGTCCACTACCGTGATGAAGCTGGTGCAACACTGGCTCCAGATCAAATTTTAAGTGGAAGAATCGGTGAGTCTTATAGCAGTGAACCCCAAGATATTGCTGGCTATGTGTTAAAAACTACTCCTGAAAATGCTAAAGGAACATATACAGATAAGGTCCAGGAAGTCACTTATGTTTACACTAAAAATGCCCCGGTTAACCCTGGCGGTACTGCTGGCAGGCAACCAATTGTGGGTGGCTCAGTTACGGTTCACTATCAAGATGAAACCGGCAAGCAGCTTGCACCTGATCAGATTTTAACCGGTAATGTTGGTGAAGGCTATCTTACACAAGAAGTAACTCTGGCTGGCTATAAGCTGATCCAAAGACCAGCTAATGCGACTGGCTTTTATACCGCCAATCCGCAAAGTGTCACCTATATTTACACTAAAAATGTCACAGGACAAGCTGCAGTCAGGAGAACTGTTTTTCATAATTCCTACCTGTACGACCAAAATGGCGGGCGTAAAACGGGCAAATACCTGATGGGCAAGACCATTTGGACCTATGGCACTAGAGTTATTCAGGGCAAGAAGTATTACGATTTAGGCCAGGACAGTTATGTTAAGGCTACTAATGTTTCCGGCGTTAAACGCAAGCTAAGACGCAACAGCTATATTTACAGTAAAACGGCTAAAAAGCTGCAGCGAAAAGCTTTAAAGAAAGGACAAAAGGTAACAACTTATGGCGCAGCCGTTAAGATCCACCGGAAGCTATACTATATCGTAGGGAAAAACCAATACGTCAAAAAGAGTAACTTTTAATAAATATTACAAGTAACAAATAAGAGTTAGGAAATTTTCCTAACTCTTATTTGTATTTGTTTTAAGTCATAATTATTAAGATAATGCCGTTTAGCACCGCTAAATAAATTGGCATCCATAAAGTTTGAGTATAAAGGTAAGACCAGGCAAAAAGTCCACCAAGAACGATGTTAATTACTAATAGCAGCACGGAATTTTGCCAATTAAGTAAACCGAACAAGATACCAGAAGTTAGTATTCCTAGAATTGCTGTTAAGACAGTGTTGCTTCTAAATGCATAATTAAATAAAAATCCAGTAATTAAAAATTCTTGCAGGATTGGCAAAACTATCCCTATTGCAGCTAGTAAAAACCAGTAAGTTAAACTTGCTTCATGGTGTAAATAAGCAATTTGGAAACTATATAATTTTAATCTGCCATAGGATTGGAGCCAGGAAACGCTAATACGTAATACCGTTACCACAGCAGTCAAGCCAATTATTAAGCCAAAATTACTCAGCCAGGAACCCCCAAAACTACGATCAAAAAAGCGCTGCTCTCTATTAAAACGATAAACAAAAAACAATGAAACCATCAACGAGATAGTCGCAAATAAGATTAAATCCCAAATATGAATCGGTGAATTAGCAGTAACTAGCTTAATCACGCCGACAACCATCAAATAACTAATAAAATAAACAAAATAGCGTATGATGTTGCCTTGCCTCGATGCTGGTGTATTCACAAAAATTACCTCTATACTATTATGTACCTTACAAGTTCCATATTATAGCAAAAAAAGCAACCTATATAAAATATCAAGAAAACTTTTCTCAATCGACACTGATATTGTTGATATCTTCTAGCGCAATTTTTTGGCCGTCAACAATAATACCATCTTCACTATAGCCACTGACAAAACCGACAATATCTGCAGGCAACTGATCATCACTGTTCATGACCTTAGCCTGTAAATGAACCATGCGGTGATTACCATATGCTTTAAGTAATTGTAAGCTAATTTCTTCTATACTCATAGTTTCTTTAGCCGAATGCTTCACGCTGCGCTTTTGCTTATCTTTATTAATTGCCATTGTATGATCGCTTAAAAAGAAGCCTTGCCACTTTTTCATTTTGCGATCTTGATAGTTTTTAAAAAAGTCTGTGACAATTTTATCAAAATCATTCATATGCATTTCCGCCATTATGTCCGCCAACTAAACTGCTACGCCTGATTGCTGTTGCACCTTTAGATAAACTAGATGCCTTAACTAAACTGGTAAAGCCATATTTCTTTCTGATTCTGTCAATAGTTATGTTTATAGTCCGTTTTTTTATCTGTTCAGAAGCTGGAACAAAGAAAGTTAATTGCTGGCAGGTATCTGGCTCTAATCTACTGCAGTTAACCCCTAAAGCACGTACAGTTTCGCCATGCCAATTTTTGCGAAAAAGTGCCAGTATTTCTTGCACTAACAAGTCATTATCATTGGTAGGACAAATTTTTTGCTGCACATTAAAGCCCTTGCGCTTGCCGTCTTGTTCGTACCTGGAAAAGCCGACAAATAAACTAATACAGCCGGCTTGTAAGCGGTGCGCACGTATTCTGGCACCTACCTGCTCACCAATTTCACGTAAGACTATCTCAATCTCCCGCTGATCTGTGTAGTCACGGTTTAAAATCTGTGAATTCCCGTAATTTTTCATTATGGGAAAATATTCTTCACTGATAATGCTGCGATCCACTCCCCAACTGATTGCAAATAACTGTTCACCAATCACGCCAAATTCTTTTTTTAGGATTGCTGGATCAGTATGAGCCAATTCGTACATATTATTAATGTGTAACCGGCGCAAACGGGCAGCTATTCTTTTGCCAATTCCCCAAACATCTTCCATGTCTTTAATTTGCCAAATAGTATCAGGTACATCAATATAATGCCAATAATCAATCATCGAACACCGGTGTTTAGCAGAAATGTCCATGGCTAGTTTAGCTAGCAATGGATTTTCTCCTATTCCGCAAGTAGTGTAAAGTCCAATTTTTGATTTGATTTCTACCTGAATTTTGCGTGCTACCAGATACGGATCGTTGCCAAACAAACGCCATGACTTAGTCATATCAATCATGCTTTCATCAATAGAATAGACATGGATATCCTCATCAGCAGCATACTTTTGAAAAATTGCCAATACCTGCATGCTGCGCTTGATGTATAAGTTCATATGAGGTTCTACTAAAATCAAATCCGGCGCTTCTTTTTTGGTGGGTAAATCACGTACTCTCATGACGTTAGTCAACCCATATTTCTTTTTCGCTAATGGTGAAGCCGCCATAATTAGCCCCGAGCCGTAATTTGTATGCGGCTGATGCGAAACTACTGCCAACACAGCTTTCATTGGGTTTAGACCTAATTGAAGTGCCTCACAACTAGCAAAGAATGATTTGTTATCAATCATAAAAATTAACCGGTGTGGTTCATAACGGTAATCATACATTGCTTTCACTTCCTATTGCAAACTTACGTTCGCTAAAATAAATTATACAAACACAAGTTCGAATAATCAAGCAAAAATTTATTCAATTTTTTTAATAGTAACTTGATATTTCCCAGCAGGTGCTGCAACACTTACAGTTTGACCAGCTTCTTTTTTCATAATTGCTTGACCCAGAGGTGAGTCAAACGCAACTTTTCCTGCAGCAATATCAGCTTCCATGCGACCGACAACCTGGTATGTTTCAGTCTCCGGATCGTCAGCAAACTTTAGTGTGACCGTCTTGCCTAAATCTACTTTACCATCGGCCTTTTTTTCGATAATTTCGGCATATTTCAACTGTTTTTCCAGATAACGCAGACGACTTTGAAGGTGGCCTAAATCACGCTTGGCCTCCGTATATTCGGTATTTTCCGATAAGTCGCCTAAAGAGCGGGCTTCCTGTAAAATTTTAATTCTTCTGGGTCTATCCTTTTTTAAACTGGCTATTTCATCTTTAATTTTTTGGTAACCCTTGGGCGTCATTTTTTGATAATAAACCAAAATATTCTCTCCTAATTATTTTCTTAAAAATATTATCCACAAGCTATAAATACCAATTTCAAAGTATCTAAGCTAATTGTTTAGCACTCTAAAAATAATAGTGCTAATTATTTTCTTTTTATGAATCTGCATACTATAATAATAATTGTAAGGAAGAAATGAAAGTCTTCTGATACAAATATATAAATTTCGAAAGGAAGTTTTTTACTATGGCAAATGATATGATGAATCGGCACAATGACCTATTTGATGCGATGAACGATTGGTTTGATCTTCCGAGAAAATTTTTTGACGATAACGAAGTAGCAAAATTAATGCAATCAGATGTTGTTGAAAACGACAAAGAATATGTGATCAAAGTTGATATGCCCGGAATGGACAAGGATAAGATACACCTAAATTATAATAATGGTATTTTGAGCGTATCCGGCTCAAGAAAATCATTTAAGGATATGTCTAAGGATAACAGTATTATCCACCGTGAAAGAAGCGAAGGTCACATTTCACGCAGCTTCAGATTACCAAATGTAGTTGCAAGTGACATTCACGCCAAATACGATAACGGTGTATTGACTATTACCTTGCCAAAGCAGCAAGCCGGTGCAAATGATAACTCAATCCAAATTGATTAACTTATTACCACATTGCATAAGTTTTAAATAAATTACTAATACATTCTCTAAAGCGAGTTCAGCTATTGAACTCGCTTTTATTTTAGCTTAAAATATATAGTAATTTAAAAATAGATTAAAAAAGGAGAATTTATTTTATGGCTCATAAATTAACTGTCCAAGAGTTGGAAGAATTTGCCGCAAACTTTAATGAAAAACCACAAAATCAAGTTGTTGCTCGAGCAGCTCAAAAAAGTGGTGTTTTAACAGCTGCTTACAATGAACGCGTTCAAGGTGAATTGACCCGTGTATTTTCAACTGAACTTGACACAGAAAATGTTACTAATCAACGTCAATCAGGTCGCTGCTGGGAATTTGCTACTTTAAACATCTTACGCCACAATTTTGGTAAAAAATATCACTGCAAGAATTTCACTTTCTCACAAAGCTACAACTTCTTCTGGGATAAAATTGAACGGGCAAATATTTTTTATGACAATATCTTAGACACAGCAGACGAACCACTCGATTCACGTACTGTAAAAGCTCACTTAGAGGGTGCAGGTGAAGATGGTGGCCAATTCCACATGGGCGCTGCTTTAATTGAAAAATATGGTGTCGTTCCTTCTTATGCAATGCCTGAAAGTTTTAATACCAATAATACTAACGGCTTTGCCAAAGCTTTGGGTGATAAGCTGAAGAAGGATGCTCTGGTATTGCGTAAGTTAAAGCAGGCCGGTAAAGACGATGAGATCGAAAAAGCCCGTAAGCACTTCTTAAGTGAAGTTTACCAGATGACCGCAATTGCAGTCGGTGAACCACCTAAGAAATTTGATTTGGAATATCGTGATGACGATAAGAAATATCACCTGGATAAAGATTTAACTCCACTGGAATTTTTGCATAAATACATGGGTGACGTTGATTTTAATGACTATGTCGTATTGTCTAACGCTCCGGACCATGAATATGATAAATTATACGGTCTACCTTTTGAAGATAATGTTGAGGGGTCATACCGCATCAAATTCTTAAACGTGCCAATGGAGTATTTGGAAACTGCAGCTGTTAACCAGTTAAAAGACGGCGAAGCAGTCTGGTTTGGCAATGATGTTGGTGAACAAAGTGACCGCAAGAAGGGCTACCTTGACAGTGATTTGTATCAACTAAGCGAACTCTTTGGCGTAGACCTTAAGATGTCCAAGGCTGATCGTTTGCGCACTGGTGCAGGCGCTTCTACTCACGCAATGACTTTAGTTGGTGTAGATGAAGACGGTGGACATGTTCGCCAATGGAAGGTTGAAAACTCCTGGGGCGAAAAGAATGGCGACAAAGGATTCTTTGTTATGAACAACGACTGGTTTAAAGATTATGTTTACGAAGTTGTTGTCCACAAGAAGTACCTGACACCAGAGCAAGTAGCTATAGCAGAAGGTCCAATTACTGATTTGCCAGCTTGGGATTCACTCGCTTAGAGCATTATATCTAATAAAAAAGACGAAATTCACAATAGAATTTCGTCTTTTTGTCTATTTAAAAACAATTATGTAATAAAATTGACTGCTTTTAATTTCAATTGACTAATTTTTGGTCCAAAAACTGCAAACTTTTTTGCAAAAGAGCAAAAAATAGCTTTTTAGTCATTTTTTTAATTAGTACATTATGGGCTGCTTTATTCTCGTCTTTTCCCTTAGCAATATACGTTTGCCCATATGCATCGCCGTGATTAGTATTAACTTTAATGTTGGCTGGAACGGCCTCAAAAAATTCTGGCCAAATTGCATACTCCATTGCAACTAGGTCGTGTACAGGTGCATCTATAAAACCAAATTGTTCGCCTGACTTTTGATAAAAATGTAACAAATTACCTGCCATTTTAGATGCTGGACCACCAAATTGAAGACTTGCTATTTGTTTTTTAGTAATAGTAGTTTTTTCAGTTACATCTAAACCCGCCATGATCACTTCCAAGGGTGAACTAAAGACAATTTGCGCTGCTTCAGGGTCAGTCCAAATATTGAATTCAGCTAAGTCAGTAGCGTTGCCGTGATCTATACCTCCGCCCATAATAACTATTTTAGCTATTTTAGGTATAATTTCGGGAAAAGTTTTAATTAATAACGCGATGTTTGTGAGCGGTCCCGTAGCAACAATAGTCACCTTTTGAAACTGCTTTTTCAACATATTTGCCATAAAACAAATTGCATTGTCATCTTCAACCGGATAAGCATATTTATTTAAACTATCTGAGCCATCCATACCAGTGCTGCCATGAGCTTTTGCCTGCACGTGTAATTGATTAAGCAGTGGCCCTGCTTGTCCTTGAACTAACGGAATGTGTTGCTTACAAAAGGCTAGTAAGTAGCCCGCATTTTGCGTTACCAAATTAATATTCTGATTGCCGCCAACTGTGGAAACACATAAAACCTTTACCTTATCAGGATTACCTAAAGCAGTTAATAAAGCCATCGCGTCATCTTGACCAGGATCGCAGTCATATAAAATATCCATTAATTTACCGCTCTTAGTAGATCTGTAACTGTTAAGACGTTGCTAAACCCTAGTTTTTTTGCCAGTTGACCAATTACTGGCGGTTCTAATTTACTCTTACGTAAAAGAGACTCATCACTAAAAATTTCTGCAGGAGAACCTTCTTTTTGCTTATGAGCCTGAGCAAAAACTATCACGCGTTTAAAATTATTAACTACAAAGCTCATGTCGTGTGTAATTGTAATCACTAGCTTATGCATGCTTGTTAGTTTTTTGATAATTTTATTTAAACGTATAATTGAGTTATGATCCTGCCCTGCGGTTGGTTCATCAAAGACCATAACTTCTGGGTTCATAGCTATAATTGCCGCAATTGTAACAAATTTTCTTTGAGAATAAGGTAAATTATATGGATGTTCATTTAATTTATTATCCAAGTGACACAGTCTAGCAGCATCTTTTACCCTGGTAGTTATTTCCGTTTGTGGCAGCTTTTGCTTTTTTAGCGAAAATGCAATTTCTTTTTCAACTGAATCTTGAAAAATCTGCTCATCAGGATTTTGAAACACATACCCCACATGGTGAGATAATTGAGCTACACTGATTCCTTTAGTATCTTTATCATCGAGTAAAACTCGACCCTCATCAGGTCTAATCAATCCGTTCATCATTTTTACAGTTGTAGTTTTACCAGCACCATTTTGTCCTATAATAGCTACTGCCTCACCTAGTTCAAATTCTAAATTGACACTTTCAACTGCATTATTTTTATTATCATACGAATAACTGACATCATCCAGACTTAAGTAACTCATGCTTTAGCTTCCTTTAACATTTCATATGCTTCATCAACTGTAACTGGAACTTGTTTTGATTTAGGATATTTTTTTAAATAGAAAGCTGATACTTCTGGAATCTGTCCACCTGCAGCTACTACTTTTTCATCACTAAAAACATGATGTGTTTCTCCTTTAACCACAAGTTGTCCGTCTTGGATCACTGCAATTTCATCACAAACTTGAGCTAGTAAATCAACTTTATGATCAACAATAATTATGGTCTTACCTTGCTTTTTCAAGTTTTTGACAATATTATACACAGCTAATGTCGAGCTGGGATCCAGCTGTGAAGTAGGCTCATCTAAAATAATTAATTCTGGATCTAATACAATAACTGAAGCCAGAGCTACCATTTGTTTTTGACCACCAGATAAATCATAAGGATTCTGATTACGTATTTTTTCTAAGTTTAATAATTTTATGACCTGCTCAACTTTTTCATTAGCTTCTTCTCTGGGAACAGCCAAGTTCTCCAGTCCATAACCTATTTCATCATAAACTGTATATTTAACGCCAGTTATTTGTGTAAACGGATTTTGAAAAGCATAGCCAATTTTTTGTGCCAGTCTGCCCAGGTTAGAAGTATCCAGCGGTTTGTCTTCAAAGATAACCTTTCCTTCAAGTTCGCCTTTATAAAAAGCAGGAATAAAGCCACGCATTATATTGCACACAGTCGTTTTACCAGAACCATTGCTGCCAATAACACCCAATACTTCACCTGGCTCAACCTTTAATGACAGATCTTTAATCGTTAGGTCTGAAGTTAACGGATAGCGATAATTGATATGTTGCAGTTCTATTAAGCTCATAGAAATTTACCTCCCCAAATAACAAAAACAACCAAGATTAAACAGAGTATTATGTCTAATAAATAATCGATTTTCTTTTTAGAGATATGATGCAAAGTTGTCCGGGGAGTTGGATTAGAAAAGCCACGTGCCTGTAACGTTAAAACTTTTTCTTCATTTTGCTCAACAGAAGATAAAACTAAAGGCCCCATCATTGGTATAAATGTCTTTATTCTTTGCCATAATGAACCCGTAGTTTCTACTCCTCTTGCTTGCTGTGCCTCACTAATGATATTTGACTGCCACATTAATTGGGGAACAACCTGAATAGTTGAAGCTAAAACAAAGATAGCTTTTTTAGGCAACTTAGTTTGATCCAGAGCTTGGATGATAACATCGCTGGAAGTAACCAAAAAATACCAGATAATTGGTAACGAAATAGCAATTATTCTGCTTGCCAACATAGTTGCAGTATTAAGGCCTGTTTGTGAAAACTTAATGACCCACCAAATTTTGTGTGAATCAGGATAGCTGATGAAAAACACTTGCAGTACAAATAGAAAGACTACAATTAATGCTAAAGATTCAAAAAACAATTTAATTAGTCTGACTAATGTACCAGAAAATAATGCCAGAATCATTGTCACAGCTATTAAACACAATTGAACCTGCCATTTTGAGCTCATCATACTAAGTAAAATAAGAAGTAAGACAATTAATGCCTTAGTTGAAGGATACAGTGATTTAAACAATTTAAGCATAGATTAGAGCCTTTCTGTTTTTAATGTATGGTCGACCATAATTTAATTTTATTAAAAATCTATCTGGTAAGCGTCTTACTAAAAGCCAAGCAATAGTGAAGTTAAAAGCCACACTAAAAGTACCCCCAACTAAGTTTGCTTGGATTGTTGACCAAAGCAAAGCTTTGCCTGCTGCTAAAAATACAGCTGTAAGCAAATCACTACCAGCTCCTGTTGCTCCACCGAACACAAAAGTTGTTACTATAGCTGAAGGTACTGCAGTTGCAACATTAACAATTGCACATGCAATAACTGCCGTAAAAATGTTGCTAAAAAACTTAAACCGTGAAAAATAACCAACAAATAATGCGTTAGTCATGGCTACCAAGGCGAATGGAATCGCAGTTGGTATTAACATACCATTAATGATATTGCCTAATAAAGCCATCACCATTCCCACCCACGGACCGGCAATCATAGACACAAAACATGTTCCTACCTGATCAATCCAAACAGGTAATTTTAATGCCGCAGATAACTGATAACCGACAAAATTTAACGCTACGCCAACTGGTATTAATAATAGTGCCAGTAAATCGAAATCATACCTAAGTCCTCGTTTCAATTTTTCCTCCTTAAAATACGAACAATATAATGATATACGCATAAACTTATACGTATGATTCAATTTAAGAATACATGAAATGATTGTGATTTTCAAGGCTACTTTTATTTAAATATAGGAAAAATTTTGCGTTAGCAAGGAGATAATACAAACTTTATTTTATTTTACTACTTTAAATAATTGTTCGGATATATAATTAAGATTAATCTGGTTTACTTTCTCGATCCGAGCAATTTTTGAAATTGGTATACTTTCAGGACGTATACCACCACATATACCAGTGGCAATTGAGCCAATTGTATCTGTATCCCAGCCAATTTCTGCAGCTAATTGTGCCGCTTTCCATGCATCTGCCTTGGCAAAGTCAACTATGGCCAAAACACATGGAATAGTCTCTATCGTTTCCATTCCACTGCCCACTTCTTGATAAAGCCGTGAAAGCAAAACTGTTCTTGTTCTGGAAGTCTGAACAATTGCTTTTGCCTGATTAATGCGAAAAACTAAATCAGCGGATGGAAATTTAAAGCCATTCATTGAGCCCTTTTGAGCAAAATCTACGGCAATTTGCCATATTGTACTGATCTTTGTGCCGCCCCTTACAACATAGCTATCTATAGCTGCTATCGCACTAGCTCCAGCAATGGCAATACTTGTGTTATGGGTGGGCATACAAATAGCCGAAACAGCCTTTAGCAGTGCACTAGCATTTTTATAGTCAAACACAATACCAACCGGAGAAATTTTCATTGCTGCTCCGTTAGTAGTACCAGTAATTCCAGCTTTTTCAAGTGGTAACCCGTTTTGAATAGCTTTAATAGCACTTTTAGTTGATGGACCCGCAACATACTGTGCCATATTGGAATCCTGTGTCCATCTTATTAAGGATTTAATAAATTGCCTGCTGTCTATTTTGCCATTATTTTTAATTAACATTTTGCAGACTAATAAGGTATTAACGGTATCATCAGTGATAGAGCCAGCCGGTAAATCTCTCTTGTACGGTCCGCCGCTTACAGGGCTTAGCAACTCATGAATACCACTAGGAAATTTTTCGTGAATAAGTTCTTGTGGCAATACTTCTGTTGGCATTCCCATAGCATCACCTAGTGATACTCCCTGCAATATTCCTAAAACTCTTTTCTTATCTGGTTTCATTTTTCCTCTTAACTAAGCATAAATTATTCTTATCAAAATAGTATTCTGGATTTTTCAATGCAATCAGCAATGTTTCTGGATTATAGCCAGCTTGAATAATATTATTGATGTTTACATTTCCGACTTTGTCTCCTCTTGCAACTAATTGTCCTACTTTTAAATTTAGTTTTACAGCTGCTTTTTTTAATTTTACCGTGTCAATTCCGACATGTACCAAAAGTTCAACACCTGCAGTAGTTTTCATACCAAATGCATGTTGGTCGGGCGCGATCATAATGATTTTCCCATTTACGGGAGCATAAATGTCAGCATTAGTCGAGGATAAGGGAGTAATTGCTATTCCATCTCCCAGTACCTTACTGGCAAATGTCTGGTCCTTAGATTGTGCAATATCAAAGTATGTTCCCGCAATTGGGGCCGTCACTTTAATTTTAGGTAAACTGTTATTCTGTTCGCTAACTAAAGCAGCAATGAAGCTGGCGAAGATAGCAATTAAAATCGAAATTAAACCTGTTATTAGTGGATCCCAGGTCGGCTGTTCTGGATTAACCAAGGAAAGAATGCTGCTTGGAAAAGCATACATTTTAGCGTTAGCTATGGCTAAATAAATTGCGCTGAGAGCTAGTCCAACAAGACTTGAAATATACCTGCTTTTCTTTAATGTCGTATAACCATATAATGCGGGTTCAATAATACAAAAAAGGCAATTTTTCACAGTATTCTCCACTTTTTTACTTTTTAATTCTTTATGCTTTGTTGCAATTCCCAAAACTGCTCCCAATTGGCCAAACTGTGCAGTTGAAGTAAAAGCAAAAAGCCAAGAATAGCCTAAGGCTCCTAAGTTGTTCAGAGCAAGTAACGTTAACCACCAATGCTGACCCTTGACAACTAAAAACAAATAAAGTATAGAACTTACTAACGCTGCAATGACAGGCACTTTTAGCATAATTAACTTGATAGTATCTGAAAATAATTTGCCTAAAAATAGGCCAATTGGTGCTAAAAATAAAATTCCTATTACACTGGTAATGATAAAGCCCAATGTAAAATTATAAGTAGCACCTATGATTCCCCTAATTTTTTTATCCAAAAACACAAAAATAATTTTGCTTGCCAGGCATACCAAAATCACAGGAATAAAAGAACCAACATAATTGGGAAAAGCTTTGAAATAATGATGTACTGCCATTAATTCTATACCAAAGCCTATTCCAGCAAGTGGGTTCAATTTGATACTTTTGGCGGTGCTATAACCAATAATTATTGGTAAACAAAATACGGGAAGTCGTATTAAATTTAATAGAAATTGATAATTATCAGCGGAAACTAAATTGCACAATTTAATTAATACTAAAACACCTTGAAAAATAGCCGCGGTTGTATATAAAGGTAGTATAGGAACTAAAATTTGACTTGGTATGGTTTTCCACTCAATAGCTGTAAAATCATTCCCACCTGAATGCATCTGCTTTTGCAGACTGGCAAATTCTTTTTCCACGTTATTGCTCACTATAATCTGGTATTCATGACCAACAAACTGTTCCTTAATCACATTTTTTTCACTTGCAATTTGCCTTCTATTGACAGATTGCGGATTTTTGACTTTAATACGAATCCTAGTCATACAGTGTGAAATTGATTCAATATTATCTTTTCCACCTAAATCTGCAATTAAATTCTTGCTGTTCATAATTGTCCACTATAAATTTTAATTACAAGAAAACCCTCGAAAATCGAGGGTTTTCTCTTTATAAGTATTACTTAACTACGCAATAATAATTCATCAAACTTTTTAAAGAATAGCTTTTTATCTGCTTTAGTCACTAAAGTTATTTCACGACCAGCGGGATCATCTTCCAGACGGCCTGCTGCCAAGCCTTGGGTAATTACTCTTACCTTGTGTTTTTCAGTCGTCAAAACAACTGCGGGATACAGGGCACTAATGACCGTTAAAACGTCCCAGAAGTATAATTGCGCAGTTGGTATTGGCGGATTAACCAGAAGGCAATATCCTTGTGCAACTAAATCCATAGCTGGATGTTCACTTAAACTGGCCCAGTGCATTCTTAACTCATCAGTTAAAGGCAGTTCTTCACTGCTTTCAAGACCAATAACCTGCATGGGAATACTTGATTTCAAAACAGTTTCAAGCGCAAAAGGATCCCAGAAAGCATTCCATTCTTGAGTACCGTCAGCATTAACCTGAACAACATTACCATGACCATCAAGGGAACCACCCATCCAATACAGCTTTTCAATGTTATCCGCAATTTGAGGATTAGTTTCTAGTGCGCGCGCTAAATCAGTTAAAGGACCTGTCATAACTAAAGTTACAGGCTGCTCTGATGCCATAATTTTCTCAACCATATCTAAATGAGCCGGCTTGTCCGCCATCTTGGTAATCACTTTGCCAGAACGATTCAATAAAGGCAGATAATTGAAAGAATATGCCGCTTTACGCCAATCTTCCGGAAACTGGTTAACAGCGCGAGAATTTGATTTGGCAATTTCCAATTGATCACCGCGCAAGTTAAAGCGGTCTGTCAACTTACGACATACTTCAACAGCCGGATCAACATAGCCATCTGCATCAATTGCACTGACACCAATCAACTTAATATCCGGGGCTTGCAAAAACAGCAAGCAAGCTACTAAATCATCAATATTACCATCATGGTTAAAATAAATTGTTTTCATTAATACTCCCTATTTTGACTTAATATAATTTTGACCATCAGCTGCTGGAGCAACCGATTTTCCGAAGAACAGAACTAAAACTATGATTGTAATTACATAAGGAGCAATTTGCATGTAAACAGCAGGTATGTGGCTGAAGAACGGCAATTGATTGCCGATGATACTAATACTTTGAGCAAAACCAAAGAAAAGCGAAGCCATCATTGCACCTAACGGATTCCATTTACCAAAGATCATGGCCGCCAAAGCCATAAAACCTTGGCCTACAATAGTAGAAACTGAAAAGTTACCAGAAATTGCCTCTGCAAAAACTGCACCGCCAACTCCACCTAAAAAGCCTGATATTAATACTCCAGCATAACGCATGCCATAAACATTAATCCCCAGAGTATCAGCAGCTTGCGGATTTTCACCACATGAGCGCAAGCGCAAGCCAAAGCGGGTTTTATACAAAATCCACCACAATACTACGGACACCACTATTGCCAGCCATGCTGGTGCTGATGTATTTTGAAAGAAAATAGGCCCTATTACAGGAATATCAGCTAAGCCGGGAAAACTAAAATAACCAAAGCTTTGAGTAATGTTTTCAGTTTGCCCTTTATCATAAATAGCTTTAACTAAAAATACTCCTAAAGGCGGTGCCATGAGGTTAAGTACAGTTCCACTGATAATATGGTCAGCATGAAAATTAATAGTGGCAACAGCATGTAGTAATGAAAAGAGCAGACCCACAATTCCACCAATCAATAAGCCAAGCCATGGCGTTGCTTTACCAAAAGTAGAAGCAAAAGTCAGGTTAAACACAATGGCAGAAAAGGCACCGATAGTCATTATTCCTTCTAGGCCAATATTGGTAATACCTGAGTTTTCACTATAAACGCCACCTAAAGCGGTGAAAATCAACGGAGCCGAATAGACAAAAGTTGATGATACAATTAACGCTAAAATCGTAACTAAATTCATTAATTTTGTCCTCCTTGAGTTTTAGTAGAATCCGCCACCGCACTGTCTGAATCCGTATCAGCGGTTTTGGTGTCTCTTTGAATTGCCTGGGCTTTTTTAGTTTTAAATAGCAGTCCAATAACATATTGAATAGCAACAAAGAAAATAATAGCGGCAATAACTATCGAAACGATCTCATAAGGAATACCGGCAATGGTCTGCATCCCTAGACCACCAATTTTTAATATCGAAAATAATAATGAAGCTAGCAAAATACCAACAGCTGTGCCGCCACCAAGAAGGGCAACAGACAAGCCATCCCAGCCAATATCCAAACTAGTCGTCTGAGTAAAGTAGTTTTGATAAGTACCAAGGCCCTGAACAACTCCACCTAAACCGGCAAAACCGCCAGACAGGAGCATCGATAGCATAATATTCTTTTTAGCAGACATTCCGGCATAACGACTAGCTGCAGCATTAGTACCAACCGAACGAATTTCAAAGCCGGTGGTAGTCTTCCTCATTAAATACCAATACAAAAAGACGGCGACTAAAGCAATAAAAATTCCCGCATTAATCCGTGAATCACCAAACATTGAACTAAGCCAGTTAATCTTTAAACTACCGTTAGCAGTAATTGTTTTAGTAGTATCAGTATCAATACGTAATTTCGCTGACATTACCTGCTGCATCAAATATTGACAAGAATAAAGCACAATGTAGTTAATCATAATAGTTGTAATTACTTCGTTAGTCCCAAATTGAGCACGCAGCCAGCCGGCAACACCGGCAACAAGTGCACCGGCAATAATACCGGTAATTACAGCCAGTGGCAGTAAAAATACTTTAGGCATGTTCGGATTAGCCAGCACTACCCAGATGGATGACAACCAGCCTGCTTGCGCCTGACCGGGCAAACCAATATTGAAAAAGCCAGCAGTAGAAGCAATGGCAAATCCAATAGCAGTGAAAATCAGGGGAGTTGCTTCACGAATAGTTTCACCTATACCATTCATATTGCCTAAGGCGCTGGAAAACATTGAAGCATATGCTTGAAACGGGTTGTAACTCCAGACCAGCATGATGATTGCCCCAACTAAAAAGCCTGCTAAAATTGAAATAATTGGTACTAAAATTTTCTTAGTTTTTAGTGTTACTTTAAGCAAGAGCGCTGCCTTCTTTCTTAACGCCAGTCATTAACAATCCTAATTCCTCATCACTCGTGTTTTCCGGCCTGACTTCACCTGAAATACTGCCATTATGAAGGACAATAATCCGATCAGACAACTGCATAATTTCATCAAGTTCATACGAGATTAACAAAATTGCTTTACCTTGAGCTCTTTCGTTTAAAAGCTGCTTATGAATGTATTCAATAGCACCAACATCAAGTCCGCGTGTCGGCTGAAAAGCAATAACCAAATTGCTGTTGCGGCTTAGTTCACGGGCAATTATCACTTTTTGTTGATTACCACCAGATAAATCACTCACAGGCATTTTTTCACTGGTCGTCCTGATATCAAATTGCTTAATCAAGTTTCTAGCATGTTCGTGAATGACATCGTAGTGCATGACGTTGTGACGTGAAAATGGTTCTTGATAATAAGTTTGCAGGGCTAAATTATCTGAAACTGAAAAAGGTAAAATTAAGCCATATTTTTGCCGGTCAGCAGGAATATATGACACGCCCTTTTCAGTTATCTGGCGTACCTTGCGATTAGTCATGTCTTCGCCGTCAATTATAATTTTGCCGGCATGAACATGTTGCAAGCCGGTTAAAGCTCTGACAAGTTCATCCTGGCCATTACCATCAATACCGGCAACACCCAAAATTTCACCAGCATGCAAATTAAAAGACATTCCTTTAATTACAGCCACGTTTTGCTTATTTTTCACTTGCAAATTTTCAACCTGCAACATCGTTTTACCAATTTTTGCTACTGGCTTATTAAGCTTCATGTTAACATGACGACCAACCATCAATTCCGCCAAACGATTATTATCAACGTTAGCAACATTAAAAGTTCCTACACTTTGGCCAGCACGAATAACGGTGACACGATCAGCAGCTCTCTCAATTTCTTCCAGCTTGTGCGTGATTAAAATAATCGATTTACCCTCTTTAGCCAGTCCACGCAAAATTTGAATAAATTCCGTAATTTCTTGTGGCGTTAAAACAGCAGTGGGCTCATCAAAAATCATAATATCAGCTCCGCGATACAAAACTTTCAGAATTTCCACTCTTTGTTGTTGCGCCACTGTAATCTCACTGATTTTTTTCTGAGGGTCAATATTTAAGTTATAGCGCTCAGATAAGGCCATAATCTGCTTTTCAGCTTTTTTGAAATCTAGTTTAGGTCCCTTGGTTGTTTCATGGCCCAAAATAATATTTTCCAAAACTGTAAAGGATTCCATCAACATAAAGTGCTGGTGTACCATACCGATACCTAGATCTTTGGCGATAGTCGGATTTTTAATATTAACCTTTTTTCCGCGAACTTCGATTGAACCTGAAGTGGGCTGAATCAATCCTGATAGAATGCTCATGAGAGTTGATTTACCAGCACCGTTTTCCCCTAATAACGCTAGAATCTCACCTTTTTTCAAAGTCAGATTAATATCGTTATTGGCTTTAAAGCCATTAAAATCCTTAACAATATGGCGCATTTCTATTACGTTCGTCATATCTTCCATTTTATGTAAATTTCCTTTTTCGTAAAAAACTCTTTGCATAAGTATACACAAAGAGTTTTAATCAATAATTTACTTTAATTTTGCGCTACAGTAATTTTTCCGGCAACTATTTGTTGTTTGGCCTTTTCTACTGCCAGCCATGCCTTTGGTGTAAGGTTGCCTTTAGTAATTGAAACACCATTGCCTTTTAAGGAGTAGACAAGATGCTTTCCTCCTGGGAACTTACCTTTAGCCGCATCGTCAGCCAAGGATTTAGTTGCAACGTTTAGTCCCTTCAATACTGAAGTTAAAGTAAAGTTAGCCTTTTTACCATCTTTCGTTTTATAGTTACCTAGATTTTGCTGGTCAACATCTACACCAATTACCCAAACCTTGTTACTTTCGGGTTTAGTTTGATTTAGGGCCTTAGCTTCTTGGAAGACTCCGCTACCGGCTGAACCTGCAGCTTGGAATACTACATCACATTTATTAGCATACATTGACTGAGCAATTGATTTAGCTTTATCGTTTGAAGTAAAGTTACCGATATACTGTACGCTGACATTGATCTTTTTATGCTGAGCTTTAGCAGCGTCTTTTACGCCTTGCTTGAAACCAGCTTCAAAAGTATCAATGATAGCTGACTTAGCTCCTCCGATAAAACCAACTTTGTTGGTTTTAGTAGAATAAGCAGCAGCCACACCACCTAAATATGATGATTCATTACTCTTAAAAGTTACTGAAGCCACATTTTTTTGACCAGTAATCACATCGTCAACGATTACAAAATTTTTCTTAGGATTCTTTTTAGCAGCTGCTTTAACCGAATCTTTTAACATATAACCAATACCAAATATTGTTTGGTAACCAGACTTAGCAGCCTGGTTAAAGTTAGGTGTATAGTCAGTAGCACTGCTAGATTGGAAATACTGATAGCCTTTACCTTGCTTGAAATTATGTTCTTTACCATAATCTTTAAAACCGGCCCATGCAGCCTGGTTAAAGGACTGGTCATTAATACCATTGCTATCAGTAATTAAAGCAATACTGTCTTTTTTGTTCTGACTGCTTGTTCCCTGCTTTTTTCCCGAGCAAGCATTCAAAACTAAAGTAAATGATGCCATTAAAAATCCTAATGACAAAAATTTCGTAAATTTCTTACCCATTAATTTACCCTCCACAAAATACGAACTTTTCATAATTAATATTATAATAAAATACGCATTAATTCAAGAAATATTTTTTTGTGGTTGATTATAGGTAAAAATGTTGGCGTATTGCGAACTATTTACTTGGATGAATTGGTACTTTGATATTACCCTTAATAATTTCTGTACGAGCTTGACGTGAATATTGCCAAGCTTTTGCACTAATTTGTCCGCGTTTGATCGAAACTCCGTTAGTTTTTAGACCATAAACCAGTTGCTGACCGCCAGGGAATTTCCCATGATAAGCGCGATTAGAAATATCACGTGTAGCTACATTTACACCGGTAATAACTGAAGTCAAAACAAAATTATCCTTTTTACCATCTTTAGACTTGTAGTTACCTAAATGTGACTGGTCGGAATCGACGCCAATAGCCCAAACTTTGTTAGCAGCTGTTCTTGTCTGGTTAATTGATTTAGCCTCTTGGAACAAGCCGTTGCCAGCTAAACCAGAAGCGTGGAAAATGATATCAGCTTTTTTAGCATACATTGACTGGGCAATTGCCTTTTCTTTATCAGCACTCTTAAAGTCGCCAACATATTGGTTTAAGAGTGTAATCTTTTTATGCAATTTTTGCGCTTGGTCATGAACGCCCTTGGTAAAACCGGCATCAAATAAATCAATAATATTGCCATGGGCACCGCCAATAAAGCCGATGACATTCGTCTTTGTTTCTGTTGCCGCAACAACACCGGCCAAATAGGAAGCCTGTTCACTCTTGAAGTTGGCAGAGGCTACATTTTTCTGCCCCTTAATCACTTCATCAACAATAACGTAGTTCTTTTTAGGATTCTTTTTAGCAGCTGCTTTGACCGCATCCTTTAAGCTATAGCCTATACCAAAAATAGTCTGGTAGCCGGCTTTGCTGGCTTGATCAAAATTAGGCTCAAAATCCGCTGCACTGCCTGATTGAAAATACTGGTAGCCATTGCGCCCGCGATTAAGATTATGATCTTTGCCATATTCCTTAAAGCCTTGCCAAGCAGACTGGTTAAAAGAATTATCATTAACACCCGCAGTATCAGTGATTAGCGCAATTGAGTGCTTGGCACTACTACTTGAATTGCTGGCGCCACCCTGCTTTTTACCTGAGCAAGCAGTAAGCGCTAACCCTGCAGCAACCGCTATCGCACTGATGGAAAAGATTTTTTTGATTTTTGACCTCATATTGTACCTCCTGTAAATATCACAATACCTAACATACCATATCTGGTAGTATTGTCAAAAGTAAGCTACAAGATAAAGTGTTGATCTGATAGCATTCCTATTTTTTCATGAAAGCGAAACTGAGCCTTACTCATAATGTTTTGTATACCACAAATAAAAAAGTTAAAATTTTCGTATAGGTGTTAATTAAGTTAATCTGGCGCCATTAAGCAACCTTTGTTCATAAACTAACGTATAATAAAATAAACGGTAAAATGTTCGTCAATGATAAAGGTAATCTAATGAAATTATATAAAGCTTTTTTTAAATCAAAATTAGGAACATTAACGCTTTTAAGCGATGATAACCACCTCTTAGGATTATGGTTTAACGGGCAAAAATATTTTGGTGCCGGCTATGATTTGAGTCTTGTCAAAGTCTTTCCCAGTAACCCGATTAAATTGGCCCAAAAATGGCTGACTGACTATTTTGCTGGGCAAAAACCAGACCCATCTACCGTCCTCGTGAAACCTGACGTGTCAGCTTTTAGGCAAAAAGTACTTAAGGAACTGCAAAAGGTGCCTTACGGTGAACTTGTCACTTATAAAGAATTATCCGCTCGAGTGCAAAAAGGGCAAAAGAATAAAGTAAATAAGGCTCGTGCAATTGGCAATGCTGTTGGACACAATCCTATTAGCTTAATCATTCCCTGCCACCGTGTAATTAGCAGTGACGGCTCTTTAACGGGTTATGCCGGAGGTCTTGACCGCAAAAGGGCATTATTAAAAATGGAAAATCCCTTAAGCAAATTTTCCAGTCAATTAAACTTGCTATAAAGCATTTAATATTCGGTTTTAAAGCAAAAAAGCTGCATGGAGCCTCATGCAGCTTAAACATTCCATTCGGACATAAATTCTTGGACATAGTCACGCATAAATTCGGTTCTTTTTTGCGCTTCCTTTTTTCCTCCAGCTGTATTCATTAAATCAACTAAGTGAAATAATTTTTCATAGAAATGGTTAATTGTTGTTTCCGTGTGTTTTCGATATTGATCATGACTAACCAGCTTTTGCGGTTTGATTCTGGGGTCATATATAACATTGCCATGGGACCCACCATAAGTAAAAGCGCGTGCAATACCGATTGCACCTAGGCTTTCAATGCGATCAGCATCTTGGACGTATTCTCCAGAAACTGGCAACTGATAATGGTGTTCGATATTGGCTGAAAAAGACATGTGCTGCATAGTAAATAGAATATCTTTAATTTCTAAAGCAGTAAACCCTGCTTGTGGCAACAATTTTTTAATACTGGCAAGAACCTGATCAGGATCTGCGCAAATCTTTTCATCAATAGTATCATGCAAATATCCAGCCGCCTCGATAATAGCAACCATACGGCTGTCTTTATGTGCAGCAGAATTATCCTGCAAATACATTTTGCTAGCCAAATGCGCTACCCGTTGGCCATGATAAAAATCATGACCAGTTTTTTCATCTTGCAGCTGCTCTTTAACAAATTCTGTTACTTTAGCTAAATCCAAATTAATCATCCTTCCTTATCCATAAGCCACTTCCCAGATTTGAACTGGGGACCTCCTCCTTACCACGGCGGTGCTCTACCTTCTGAGCTAAAGTGGCGAATTAAATTCAGTAAAAAAGCATTCACTTTTCATAAAGCGAATACTTCAAATAATACTATATCTATTCGTTGTCTGCAATAAATCTTACAGCAGTACCGTAGGCAACCACTGACTGCATGTCGCCACTGATTGAACCAGAGTCAAAACGCATCATCACAATTGCATCTGCGCCCTTATCCTCTGCAGCTTGACGCAGCCTTTCTAAAGCTTGATTGCGAGAATCTTCCAGCATTTTGGTGTAACTGCGAATTTCACCACCAACAACTGATTTTAATCCTGCACCAAAGTTTTTAACAAAATTTTTGGACTGAGTAGTCAGACCAAATACTTCTCCGATAATTTCGTATTTTTTACCAGGTATATTTTCTGTAGTTGTTATTAAAATTTCTTTTTGTGCCATTTTGCCCTCCTAGCAGTATGGTTATACGTTACTAAATTAATAGTATGAAATCCCATAACTTTTTTGTCAAATTAGTCAAATCAGATTTATTATTTTACAAGCAACTTTAGGAGGCATTAAATTAATCTGAGCTAGGTCTTTGACAGCTACCCAATCAGGCTGATAAACATTTGCATTATTTGAGCGTTCTTTTTCTTCTCCACTAATTTCTGGTGCAGCTATAAAGGAAATTTCAGCATAAAAGAAATGTTCATTTTCTTGACTTTTGTACTCAAATAGCTGGTTTAAGGCAGCTGGTTTTAGTTGAATACTTAGTTCTTCATCAATTTCTCTTAATGCAGTTTCAACTGGGGTTTCATTCCCTTTAGCTCCACCACCAGGTATTACCCAGTAGTTACGACCATTTTTAAATCTGTGGATTAATAAAACAGCCTTATTTTCTTTATTATAAAGTATTACGCGTGCACGCATTTTTATCCTCCTAAATTAAAAAATGATGTGTTTCTTATTATACTATCTTAATTGGAGTTAAAAAAGGGCAGTTGCGAAAATAGCAACTGCCTCTTTTAGATTAATCTTTAATTGTAACTAAAGTATATTTTCTTTTACCTTTTCTAATAATAACGTATTTACCGTCAAAGGCTTTAGCAGGATCGACCTCAAAGTCTACTGCTTGTTCGCGCTCACCATTAACATAAATTGCTCCGTTAGCAACATCTTCTCGTGCCTGACGCTTAGAAGGCTCAATCTTAGTATCAACTAAGAAGTCTATAATATTTTTGCTCTGAGAAGGTGCTGCGGCTGCAGGAGCACTCTTAAGTCCCTGCTCAATCTGTTTAACCGACAAGTTTTTAATATCACCGGAAAACAGGGCGTCTGTGATCATCTCTGCCTCTTTTAATCCTGCTTCGCCGTGAACAAACTTGGTTACTTCCCTTGCAAGTGTTTTTTGTGCTGTCCGTTTCCATGGTTCGGTTTTTACTTGTTCAGCCAGATCATCAATTTCTTCATGACTAAGAAAAGTAAAGTACTTCAAATACTTAACTACGTCACGATCGTCCTGATTGATCCAGAACTGGTAAAATTCGTAAGGACTGGTTTTTTCAGGATCAAGCCAAACAGCTCCACCTGCTGATTTACCAAACTTAGTGCCATCGGCTTTTAGCATTAACGGAATTGTTAAACCAAATGCCTGTCTGTCTGATCCCATTAACTTGTGAATTAAATCAATGCCAGCTGTGATATTGCCCCACTGATCGCTACCACCAATTTGCATTTGGACACCATAATTTTTATTTAGCTGGTAAAAATCAATGGCTTGTAAAATTTGGTAGGAAAATTCAGTAAAGGAAATACCATTATCCAAGCGACTGGCAACTACATCTTTATTAATCATATTATTCACTTGGAAGTGTTTGCCGTATTCACGCAGAAATTCAATTAAGCCTAATTTATCAAGCCATTCAGCGTTATTAACGATTTCAAAGTTGTCAGTGCCAAACAGTTTTTCCATTTGTTTAGTCAGAGCTACCTCGTTTTCATGCAACTTTTCTGCACTAAGAAGCACCCGCTCAGATTTACGCCCAGAAGGATCACCAATTGTTCCGGTACCACCACCAATAACAATCACAGGATGATATCCGGCCAACTGAAATCTTTTTAAGATCATGAAGGGAATAAGATGGCCGATATGAAGGGAATCACCTGTAGGATCGGTACCACAATAAAGGGCTAAATCATCGTGTTCTTGTAAATACTTGGTTAAGCCAGCCTCATCGGTTTGCTGGTTAATCGCTCCGCGCCACTTCAAGTCTGCTAAAATATCAAAGTTTGCCATCTTTTTTCCTCCAATAAAAAAATCCCCAGATTCATTTTTGAATCTAGGGACGACTAATTACCTTTTCAGCCGTGGTACCACCCACGTTTACACTTAATCACAAGTGCCTTAACTATGGTCTTTACGGGAACCACCCAACTAGTATTTCGCTACTCTTGACCTGTCTAGCTCACACTAACCGCTAGTTCTCTGAACGCTGAATCAAGGTGCTACTTAAAATTGTTATAAATGATAATACTCATTTTTTCTTAATAAGTCAATATAATTTTATTACTTATAGAAGCCTTTAACCTTTAAGCCATAAGCTTTGCCAGCTGTCATATCATATTGAATAGCTTCATAGTCAGCTAAAATTTCTTGTTGCTTTTTAGTGAGATATTTTGGATCAATTACTTGTCCTTGCCGTCCAATTAATTCGAAGCCTTTATCTCCTTTAAAGTTAATCGTAATTGCCGGCAATTTCTTATGTACTTCAGTCAGCAGCGCTTGATAAGGGGTAACTTTCGAATCAGTCTGTTCTAGCATCATAGCAATAAAGTCACTCGAGCTGACGAAGTTATTAGCTCTACGCGGCAATCTGGTCTTAGCACCATGTTGCCGAGCATACTTGTTTGAGTAAATAAAGTAGCGCGTTGAATGCATTTGTACCGGATATTTAGCAGTATAATTTTGAGAAATAATGCTTGGGTAATGATCTCCATAAAAGACTAAAGTAATAGGCTTTTTAATTTTATCAATTTGCTTGATAAATTGCTCAACTGCCTTGTCAGTATATTGTGTACCCTTGACATAGGTAGCCATTTGATCACGTACCGCTGGAGACTTGAACAACTCTCCCGAAATTTTACCCATGTATTCGTTGTTTGGATACCAGTTATTATATGGCATATGGTTCTGAATTGATATCAGGTTAATAAACTGGCCGCCATTACGTGAATTGATTTCTTTCAGTCCGTTTGCGTAGGTAGTAAAGTCAGAGTTATAACCACTTTTACCTAACTTCTTTTGGTCAATAATTTTATATTTTGAACCGACGTAGATAAATTTATCAAACTTAAATCTATGGTAGTCTTCCTGGCGTGAGTAGTATGTACCGATAAATGGGTGGACTGCAGATTTATATTTAAAGTTCATCCCTATTGTTGGATAGAAGTCATAATTTGGCACTATCTGAACGTAAGGGGTCAAAGTAGACTTGAACATACCCATATTCAAACCGGTTAAGGTTTCCCATTCCATGTTGGCAGTACCACCACCATAACCAGCACTCAACATATTACCGTAGGTTGAGCGTGATTTCATCGACTGGATAAATTTAACTGGATTTGGAACATCACGATCGAATCTAATCGTAGGGAAGGTACTTGGATCAACAAAGCTTTCGCTTAGATTAAAGACAATGGTTTGATCCTGCAGGTCATTTTTACGTTTCTTATTAATTCTGGCAGCAACTTTTTCATACTTGGTATTTAGTTGCTTAATGCTTGTTTCTGAATAACCTTCAGGTTGATCCATAATCTGCAGGTCAATGTAATTCAGGAAATTAAGCACAGGCCCATTAACCTGAATATCCCGCTCTGGATTACGGAACCTTTGCCTGTTGTCAAAACCGCGGTTAATATGATAGATTACACCACCATCATGGTTAAAACGCAGCGGCGTAACAAATAATAACAGGCTTAACAATGCCCAAATTCCACGCCGTTTCCATGATCCGCGCTTTTTAATTGGACACTTTAATTCTAAGAAGATGTCCAGCGCAATTATGACAATTAATGCAATTAAAATTGCAATGACAGTTGTTTTACCAATCATTGGAATCAAGGTTCTCCAATTAACTATCTCACTTAATTCAGTAGGATAGATTGGTTCACCACGGAGTAAAAGCTTAATCTTATTTGCGATAGCCCAGCCAATAGCTATCAGACTCACCAGAATATTCGAGGTCCAATAACGCGTTGTTACGAAATAAAATACTGAGAACAATGCATCTAGAAAAATGGTGGTCAGAATCATGGCAAAGAACTTAGTGCCAAGAAGATAAACTATCGCATTAATCGTTGACGCTGTGCTTATCTGAATTCGTAAGTTATCAGATTCAATCAAGAAGGAGCCAAAACTTAAAATGTAGAACCAGGCCCAAGTTAGCAGATTAACCCTGTTTTTAATAACAAAGTTGGTAAATATTGCCCAACTCTTCTCACAAATTTTAGCCAGATTAGGTTCATGATCTAAGTAATTGATAACCTTAGCAAATGGATTTATCTGGAACAAATAGCGCTCAAGCAATTGATACCAGACAACCACAATGATTGTCATCACTACCAGCAAAATCAGCTTGTCAATAATCGATGACCCTGTAAAGCTAAAAGCTCTCATAAATCTGGGTGAAATAGGTGCATCCATGATCATGATTACTGGGATAAAGTAGCGCATCTGCTTTTTATTTAAAGTTAAGATTAACTTCTTAAACAATAAAAAGACGGCCACCACCATTAAAAACATAAATGGCGACGTAGGATTATTTAAAAATTCCCTATTCCAGTCGCCACCACCATTACCGGAAATTATCTGAGACCAGTAAACAGCATCAAAACCGGAAACGCCAATCACTACAATAAAGAAGGACAAAAACCCACTGATTAAAGATAATGTCAGCAACTTATTATTGATGGGAACATTGGCTAAAAACATGCCCCAGGCAAAGAAAAGTACTAAGTACAAGCCATAAAGCGTGTATTGAAAAGATAAATTACCAGCACTTAAGGCAAAACCTAGTAATGTCAGCAAACTTAGTACTAAGAGATTTTGCTTAACAGTTAATTTATGCAAAAAATCATATAGGTGTGGCTGGATTAGCAAGCAGAAAACCAGTCCGGAGAACAAAACTGAAGTACTGGTAATGATAGGAAACAGCATTCCCCAAACGCGCCACATATTAAAACGGGTTGGAACTATAAAGAAAAAGAAAATGTAGTAAACGATTAAAGTGACACTGGCTAACAGCCAATATTTAAAGCTTTCACTAACACTTTGCTTTTTCTTACTGTAAACAGCACCGAATACCATAGGCACTATCATTAAAGTCGCGTTGTGCAACATGTTAGGCATAAAGTGAATAAATGAAAAGTGCGCTCTGGCAGCAAATCCTTTCAAATTAAACATTTGCACTAGCATAAACAGAGTTGCCACCAGTAGGAAAATTATCTGAATAGCTTTTAAAGATTTCTTATTTTTATTCATATTCCTAAGTTATATTCCTCACTAAAAATGATGCTGTTGACTATCATGTCTTATACCCAATTTTTTCTTAATTGAGTATAAAACATCAACCTTTTTTCCGTTGCCAGTAAAAAAGTCACGTAGGTCATATCTAAATTTGAATACCATGACCAGAGTCATTATTAATAATACGATTCCCGCTTCTTTAACTTTAAAAAGTTCATACAAACTGAACAATATTATAAAAATTATCGGTGGAATCGTCAAATTTTGTAATACTATCAGTAGTATTAAACAAACTAGAAGTGTCACCGCAGCAGCAGGAGTATCATACAGCGCCGCTACTATCACGGCTACCGTTACGCCCTTTCCTCCATCAAAATGGTTCCAAAAGGGAAAGCAGTGCCCCAGCTCCAAGCCTAAGCCCGCATACAAAAGAGCAATATTGTCTGAGAAAAGATAGTGTACGATAACAAGACAGATGAAAGTTTTTAACAAGTCACCAATACAAGTTAATATACCCCATTTTTTCCCAAACACTGCTCCGACATTTGCCGTGCCTGGATTACCCGAACCCACCTTTGTGGGATCTTCGTGTAAAGCAAAGCGGCAAATAAAAACCGCAGTCAGCAAGCAGCCAAATCCATATCCGATAGCGATTGACCACAAACGCATTACCAATTGTCGCCTTCTTCCTGGTAACTTTGATCTTGATAATCCTCGTAAATATGATAGTCTTGATTTTCAGGATTTTTAAAATCAAATCCTTGATTTTTGTTACGTTTATTTTGGTAGGTTTCGTTATTGTCTACTGGTACAACAGACAAGCCTAATTCCGTTCGTAAATAATCTGATACTCGCTGCAATTCCTTAGTTGATTGCACCTGATAAGACGCACCGTCAATTGTCGCATTGTGTCCGTGAAGATAATCATTTTTGACATTCTTAGTAGAATCACGGTAGTTAAACGCAATTTGACGCAGCGCATCAAAGGGCAAATTAGTTTTAATGTTATCAGAAATTGCGGACAATACTGAATCTAACCTGGCTAAAGTATTGATTGACACTGACTTCTTGATAATAGTAGTTATCACTTGGCGCTGGCGCTTCTGACGGCCATAATCACCTTCTGGATCGTCATAGCGCATACGTGAATAGGCCAGAGCTCCGCCGCCACCCATGTGAGTCAACAGATTTTTCTTAAAAATGTAACCACCATATTCAAAACTCAAAGTGGGTTTGATATTAATGCCACCGATATAGCGGATTAGCCGCATAATACCTTTCATATTTACCAAAACATAATATTTAATTGGCACATTAACTAACTTGGACACGCTTGCCATGGACATGGCTGCTCCGCCAACAGGATAAGCAGCATTAATTTTTTTAACTTGGAATTTTTCTGCTCCTATCATTTGGGCCATTGTATCTCTTGGTACCGACATCAATGAATAGCGCTTTTTCTGCGGATTAACGACGGCAATAATAATAGTATCAGTATTACCTATTTTTTCTTTACGATCAAGTGCCCCGGTATCAGTGCCCATTAGCAATACAGCAAATTTTTTCTTGCCATCAAACTCGCCATTTTTGATCTGCACACTATTTTGGTCATCGTAGGCATTATCAACTGCATCTTTCGTGCGCAAATAAATATATGCGGAATATGCACCAACCGCCACAGTCAACAGGACTGCAAGGCTTAACACCCAAGCTAAAATCCGCTTTCTTCTGTGGTAGTCCTTGGCGTGTAATTCGACCCGACTCTTATGCGGGTGATTCTCGTTGTGATCCATAACTTTTTACTTACCTAAAATCTAGTTACAATGAGTATATTATAGCAAAAAAACAAACCGACGACGGTTTGTCAATTTTATCTTATTAAAAACATTAATTTGTTTAACTCAATGTTAAGGTCAACGTCAATTCTTCATCACTATCACTGGCAAGACTGGATTGGTCTATACTAGCTTTAACTTGATCATGAGAAGCAGTTAATGCAAAATGAGCAGAATCCAAAGTCAAAGTAGTATCGTCCCTACTCAGCTCAAGTTCATTGGCGTTGGTAGTGATTGACCAGCCTGTAAAAACAGGCATTAAGAATTGTAACGAAAATGGCAAATCTTTATGCGAATTGTTTTTTAAATAAAACTTAATATCAATTCTATTTCCCTCCAAAGCATATGTCAGAATTGCCTCAAAATGGTAAGGAAAGTTTTTATAGCTTGAGTTGTTGTCAATTAACGCTAAGCTTACTCTGGAATCTCCCTTATCTACAACCGTCCATGGCAGGATGTCAGCCAGGTTTTTCCCTTGACCTGCTCCCTTAAAAATAATCTCTAATTGTTTTTGCTCATTCTCATCTTTAAAATAATCAGTCTGCTTATTTTGGGCAATAAAGTTAACTAACTTGGCACCCTTTTCAGAAATAGAAATTCGCAAAACAGAACTTTCAATCGTTTGCATAATTTACTCCCACACTTTTTTTCTTTCTCAAAAATAGCACTCAAATAATGTTATTGTCAATTTGTATCGAATATCTAAAATGCTTTTGTACATTTAATTAGAGCTTATTGCAAACACTTTTTAGTAAAACAAGCTAAAAGTATTAGCAAAATTTTGTTAGATATATTATAATAGACTTGTTCCCGAGAATTAAAAGAAAGTTTTTGGAACAAGTTAATAAAAAGAGCATCCCAAGAAATTGGGGTGCTTTTTTTGTAAATCAAATTTCATAATTAATACGATCGCGCGACGCCTCAGTTAAATCTGCAGAAACCGGTGCAACAAAGGAACCATCATCTGGCAACTTAATATCACTAACTTTGCTAACCTTCGGCAATACCGCTTTGTTATATAAACGACTCGCAAGTGTATCAGCAGCCATTTTCATTGCTTCACGCAGACCCTGCCCTTCGGTTATTCCCCCTTTAACATCAGGGAAACTAATTACATATATATCATTTTCCAGTGGCTTAAAAATGGCTGGATACGTCACAACTTTATGGTTCATCCTAAACCTCCTCGTTTTGCACTTTCCCTCTACAATAATATACCCAAATAAGTAAAAAGAAGAAAAAATTATTAAAAAATTATTTTTTAAAGCAAAAAAGTGTTGAAAATTTTTATTTTCGACACTTATTTACAAGTTATCATTTATTATTTTTTGAATAGTCTCCAGCCACTTAAGATAACAGTAACTAAACAAATTATCATTGAAATAATGAAAACTACATGCATACCATAGATAAAAATTTCAGGTTGCTTGGGTAAATATGCGGTGACTCTAGCTCCTTTTGCTTTGCTCATTGCCGCAAATAATACGGTAGTTGCACTGGAAATACCAATAACCATACCTAGATTACGGGATAAAGAGTTAATACTGCCAGCAACACCTAAATCCTTTTGTTCAACAGAACCCATGACAAGTGAATTATTAGGAGAACTAAAAATGCCGCTTCCCAATCCCATTAAAGCGATGCTGATAATGAACAGCCAAATTGGTGAATTTAAGTTGCACAATGTGTAACCCACCTGGCTGATTAACAGTAAAACCAAACCTATAAATGTGATTAATTTAGGACCTATCTTGTCAGAAAGAGAGCCTGCAACAGGAGCAGCAACCAGCTGGACTACAGGTAAGATCATCAAGATATAACCAGTTTGGCTCGGAGACAGGTGCCGCGCATTTTCCAAGTAAAAAGGTGTGACCACATTGAAGAAAAAGTTCGTAATAAAAATTAATAACGCACAGAGCAGACTAACTGAAAAATCCGGATTTTTAAACAATTTGAATTGTAACAATGGATTAGCAGCATGATTTTCCACATAAACAAACCAAATAAAACTTACAAGACCAATTATTAACATTAATAAAACCAGTGAAGAACTGAAACCTAATTGCTGGCCTAAAAAGACGCCACCAAATAGAGTAATCATACCGAAGGCAAAGCTGAACGAGCCCATTTTATCCAGAGGAGCTTTGGTAAAAGTAATGTCTTGTGGTAAAAACTTGGCGCCAATTAATGCAGCAATGATTCCCACCGGCACATTAAGCCAAAAAATGTAAGACCAGGACAGGTGACTTAATATTAATCCACCTAAACCGGGTCCAGCGATTGAGCCCAGAGCAACAAAGGAGCCAATAGTTCCTAACGCTTTTCCCCTTTCAGTAGTGGGAAAAATTTCTGTGATAATACCATTATTAGTAGCCATAGTCATAGCGGCACCAACTGCTTGCAAGGCCCTTGCGCCCAGCAAAAACAATAGATTGATTCTAAAACCTGATAAAAGTGACCCCGCAATAAAAAAGATTGCACCTAAGCGAAAAATTTTAATCTTGCCCAAGATATCACTTAACTTGCCAAAAAACAAAATAAAGCTGCAGACTACAATTAAGTACAGCGAAACTACCCATTCGGACTGGCTCATTGGAATCCGCAAATCTTTACTGATTACTGGCAAAGCAATATTAACAATTGTGCCATCTAAAGTTGACATGAACGTGAAAAGTCCCACGGCAACCAGAATCCACCAGCGATTCTGTTGTACCTTTTGATTAGTTTGATAGCTTATTCTTTGTGCCATTTTACAAATATCTCCGTTTTTACAAAATTAGTTAGGTACCTTAACAGATTGAATTATACTCCTTTTTTTCTCTCTGCCAAATAATAAAAACTACTAGCAGTAATTTTTGCAAAACCTAGCAGGTAAAAGAGCCGGCTCTGACATAAATCAATTGGGGCAGTTATCCTAAAAAGCTTTATTTTTGCCACTAAAATTAGCGGACAATTAATCTTCTTTTTGGTAATGAGACATAGATGTATTAAAATTAAACTAATAGCAAAGCAAAAGAGGTATGAATCATGAGGATTAAAAAATATTAATTTATAAGATCACTATTAATAACTTCACATACAGAAAGAGAATTAAATGATTGAAAATACTCCCCATAAAACAAAGGCATTTATTGCAGGAGTTAATTTAAATGACCCCAATTTTGATTATTACATGAATGAACTTGCCAATCTTACAGAAGCCGCAAACATGCAGGTTGTGGGACAGGCACGACAAAATGCGGAACACATCATAGCTGGTACTTATTTTGGCTTGGGAAAAATAAATGAAATTAAAGATATGGCACGGGGCCTAAAAGCAAAAGTATTAGTACTTAATGATGAGTTAACACCTGTACAAATACGTAATTTAGAAAAACTGACTAAGCTGCGGGTAGTTGATCGCACAGAATTAATCTTAGAAATATTTTCAAGCCGTGCCCGGACTAAGCAAGCAAAATTACAAGTGCAGCTGGCGCAATTACAATATGAATTACCCCGCCTGCATCCCTCAGAAAACTCGTTGGATCAACAACGCGGTAATGGCGGTTCTACCGGTGGTGGTTTTGCCAACCGTGGAGCTGGTGAAACGAAACTGGAATTGAATCGGCGCACAATTGGTAAACAAATTTCTATTATAAAAAAGGAATTACAAACTATTAGTAAACAAGAAGAAATTAAAGCCAAAAGGCGCAATCAAAATCATATCCCTAAAGTAGCACTAGTCGGCTACACTAATGCTGGCAAATCAACCACTATGAATGGGCTGTTAACGGAATTTTCCAAGCATAGTGCTAAACAAGTTTTTGTTAAAAACATGCTGTTTGCGACGTTGGATACAAATGTTCGTCGTATCGACTTAGATAATAATTTTAGCTTTATCCTGTCAGATACAGTTGGTTTTATTTCTAAATTGCCCCATAACCTGATTGAATCTTTTAAAGCTACGCTGCAGGAAGTAAAAGATGCCGATTTATTAATTAACGTCGTTGATGCTTCTGATCCCAATATGATACAGATGATCCGCACCACACAAAACGTGCTTGATGAAATTGGCGTCAAAAACACGCCGATGATTACTGCCTATAATAAGGCTGACAAGTCAGAGCGCAATTATCCACAAATTGAAGGTAGCGGTATTCTATATTCTGCAATTGATACCAAGTCTATCGCAACCCTTGCTGATTTAATAACCAAGCATATTTTTAGCAGTTATAAGCAAATTAATCTGCTTTTACCCTTATCTGCGGGAAAGATTTTAGGTTACCTGCATGAAAATGCTCAAGTATTAAAAGAAAACTATCAAAATGATGGTATTCATGTTGTTGCGCGTCTTTCACCCCAAGAACAAGCACGCTTAGCTAATTATATTAACTAAAAAAAGATCCTCGCATATTTTATTATTGTGAGAATCTTTTTCATTTACTCAAAGCATCTTAGCCTCAAAACTACCATTTTATTATTGAATAACGCGCTTGGCTACACAAGGATAAAAATATGAACTGATTGTCTGCAATACTACTCCTTGTTCTGGTGTTGCAGCACAAACATACTGATTATTACCAACATAAATTCCCACATGATAAGGCGCATCTTCTGAACCCCAAAATAAGAGATCGCCTGGCTGCAGCTGGTCCATCGTTACAGTTACTCCAACTTTTACTTGGTCAGTCGTTACGCGAGGCAATTGCACGCCACCAACTTGATTATACACATACTGAACCAGTCCCGAGCAGTCGTAATTATCTGGGCCATTTCCGCCCCAGGCATAACCTTTACCAATTTGACTCTCTGCTAAGTTCACCACGTCTTGTGCACGTTTAGAAACATTATCAGCAGAAACTTTATTACTTAAACGCGTTATTGGGGTTACATTAGCGGCACTCTTTGTTTGGATCGCATTATTAAGTTTAGGTACAACTGTCTTTTGCTCCTGCGCCTTTGGCTTAGCTGTCTTCTGCTTATTCGGCCCAACTGCTATTTTTTTAATTTTGCTTTTAGCCTTTTTATTCTTCTTTTTGGTTACTGCGCTCTTAACTTGCTCGTGCACAGTTTGGGCATTAGAATCCTGCGTTAAATCTTGCGTGTAACGTGCTTCAATCCATTCACTGTCGCCAATCATGTACCATAATTTACCTTTGCGATCAACAGCCGTTTTGGCAACATTCCATTTACTTTTATTTTTTGCACGAAAACTGATCAGTTGCCCTCCATTATAATCTGTCCATATTTTCACACTCTTATTTGGCAGACAATTGATTTGTATTCTTTTTATAGGTGTCTTAAACGTAGCAGCATCTACAGTTTTTTGCGGTGAAGCAACACCAATTCCGGTTAATGTCAATGCTGCAGCAAGGCTCATTTTCCAAAAATTACGCTTCATCAAATCATTTCTCCTTTGGTAGCATAATGTGACCAAAAACTAGTATTTAACTCCATTTTAAACGCTTCAGATTTTTAATCAAGTTACACTAACTAAATGGTACTAAAAAAACACTTAGAAAATTTCCTAAGTGTTTTAATTTTTAATATATTTCTATTCAAGAACACGTTTTGCAACTGAGGGATAGAAGTATGAACTTAAACTATCCTTAACAACACCTTGTGAAGGAGAAGCAGCATGAACATATTGGTTATTGCCAACATAAATACCAACATGGTATGGAGCACTTGCTGATCCCCAAAACAGAAGATCGCCAGGCTTTAAGTCCTGTATCGAAACCTGTTTACCTTGTTTAACTTGTGAATAAGTACTACGACTCAGGTTCACGCCAGTAGCTTCACTAAATACATACTGAGCCAAACCTGAACAGTCAAATCCTTGAGGTCCATTGCCACCCCAGGCATATGCCTTGCCTACTTCTGCATTCGCCAAATTAACAACTTTTTCTGCTTGCTTAACAGACTTTTTTGGTTTGACCGACTTTACTTTAACACCAGGTTTGACAGTGTAACGTGCTTGAATCCATTGGCCTTCACCAATTTGATACCAGGTTCTACCTTTTTGATCAACGGCACTGCTTAAAACATTAACCGTTTTACCGTGTTTTATCCGTTGGCCGGTAAAAGTAGGATTTTCATAGTTATCCCAAATATTGATGCCATAACCGGGAACATAATTGATTTTTACTTTACTAGTGGCAGCTTTAACATTAACAGTTGTCAAATTATTATTGGCTAAACTGGCAACACCTAAGCCAGTAACGGTTAGCGCCGCAGCAGTAGTAAATTTTACTAAGTTACTTTTAATCTTCAAAATCAAAATCCCCCCGTATTCGCATCAAACTATTTATATTAATAAGCTCTACTTCTATATTACAAAATCAATTTTACACGCATAATATTACAAAAAGGTTACAGAAATAATACTGGTACGTAAAAAAGCCCTTTCACGAATTTAGTAGTAAAAGGACGTTCAACTTAATTTTATTGTTTAGCAAATTTGGAGAAAATTAGAAAAGAGTTCTTAATCTAAAATACGTTTAGCGGCAGAAGGATAAAAATAAGCACTAATTGACTGCTTTAAAACGCCTTGGCTTGGCGTGGCAGCATGTACAAACTGGTTATCACCCACATAGATGCCGACATGATTTGGGGCAGCTGAAGATCCCCAGAAAAGTAGATCACCTTTCTTTAACTTTTTTAGTGAAACTTTTTTACCTTGTAAAACTTGTGAATATGTAGTTCTTGGTAAAATTTTATTTCCAGCTGTCTTGTAGACATATTGTACTAAACCGGAACAGTCAAAAGAATAAGGACCCGCAGCGCCATATACATAACCTTTGCCAACTTGCTTTTTAGCTAAATTAGCTACAGCTGTACGCTTCTTGGTTACACTACTAGCATTGACATCATTAGCAGTAGCAGCACTAACTACCGTTACGCTAGTTGCACCAGTGAAAAAGAGGGCAATAACAATTATTAACTTAATTAATCCTTTCGAGTGTCCGTGTTTCAAAATTAAACTCTTTTCTAAATATATTTATTAATTTTAGCAAGCAGAGTTAAAACTACTTATCTATTTCTTCCGACATTTTCTATCTTACTCATTTAATGTTACACATTCGTGTCAAACGAGCTACAAAATGTTAAGAATTTTATTTTGAAACCATTTTACAAAAGTAATTGCTCAGACAAGTTACTTATTCAGTTCTTTAACAATATTATCGAGTTGACGCTTAGTTTGATTCCAATCATCATTAACCAAGATATGCGCGTATTTTTGCAGAGCAGGCGGCAGGACGTTTAGTTCACTACCAGTTAAGCGTTCTTTAATCTTATTTGGATCATCTCCGCGCTTTATTAAACGTTCGGCCAGCATCTTTTTCGAACTGGCAGTAACGTATAAAAAATAGACCTGCTTTTTTAACTTTGCTAGGTAAGATTGCGCTCCCTTAATATCGACAATCAAAGACACTAGATCATGATCCTGCCAAGCCTGGTCTAGAGCTTCTTTACTTGAACCATACTGGTGGGAACCGTATTTGACATGTTCAAAAAAATGCAGTTTCTTAAAACTGGCTTCACTTTCAAAGTGATACGATTCTTTTGAACTTTCTCCCGGCCTCATCGGCCGGGTGGTGTGGGTCAATACCCTGGGAATGGCGAATGTATTTGCCAAGTATTCTGAAATAGTAGTTTTACCAGCACCACTGGGGCCAGCAATTAAAATTAATTTTTGCAAAATCCGAGCTTCCTTTACTTGAAAACTATTCGCTTTTATAATAATATCTTTCTATTATAGTGAAACATGGCTAAGAGAGGAAGTAAAACTTATTATGAAAAAAGCTGACGTCAAAGCAGATGACATTCTCAGTGCCAAGTCTGATGAAGAACTGACCAAACCATTTGTGGGCAAAGTAGAAAAAATTTATGAAAATTCTGTTCTGCTAAAAATAATCGATTATGATAAAGCTGATAAAACTGCAGTTAGTGACCTCAATCAAAAAATAGTGGTCAACTTTAAGAACTTAAAAACCGTTTCTAAAAAGAAAATGAAGGAAATTCAGGCTTTAGCAAAAAGTGATGTTAAAGTAGAAAAGATTAAAAAATCTGCCACAGAAAAAGCAACTACTGACACAAGTAAAGAATAATAACTATTTTTTAATTAAGAAACAGTGATTAATGTTCACTGCTCTTTTTTTTTGCTTTATTTTTGCCTAAAATTAAAGCATGAAAATATTTATGATATGGAGAAAAAAGTGAAAGAAAAAGCAAAAACCATTTTATTTTGGTTTATTCTAATACAACCGTTTCTAGATTTATATTGGTTCTATCATGGCACTCTGGCTAATATTTTACCATTTACACTGCCCACAATTATCCGTATTTTTGCTGTGGCAACTCTGGTTTGCCTTTACTTTAGCTCAAAAAGTTCCTGGCGGAAACTATCACAAGAAAAATGGCTGCTAATTTATATTATGCTGTTAGTCATCTACTCAGCATTACACTTACTGCATGTGCAGCATTTTACCAGCGTGAATCCGAACAATTATGGTTATTCTCTTAGGGGAGAAATCTTCTATTTAATTAGAATGATCTTGCCCCTAACGGTGCTATATTTGACTGATGAATTAGATTTTGGATCTCGGCAATTACAAATGGTGATTGAAGGCATTTCAGGACTTTTTTCCGGTACTATTGTACTTTCTAACCTTTTCGTCATTTCTCTGAAATCATACGAAACAGGAACTATCAGTGCCAACATTTTTGAATGGTTCTTTAATCCCAATATCGGTTATTCCCACATGGCTTCTAAAGGTTTCTTCAATTTTACCAACATGATTTCGGCCGTTCTCTTTATGTTGTTGCCACTTATGCTCTACTATCTTTTCACCTCTTTTAACTGGCATACCATTTTGTTAAATGTGGTGCAGGCTCTGGCAATGATTGAAATCGGCACTAAAGTTGCTGCTATCGGTCTGATTGGCGGCATAATAATTGGCCTCATCCTGTTTGGCCTACATAAATATCTGATTAAAGATGTGAAGCAAGGCGGCAAAGCGTTTTTAGTTGCTGTCTTAATAGAAGCAGGATCCCTGGTGATTTTACCTTTTGGCCCTGCAATTCAGCGTTATAATTATGAAATTTATCTAGCTAAACAGTCTGACCATGATTTAGCGGACGAAAAAAAGGAATTAGCCGCTGGTTTACAAAAATACCCTAATGGCGAAAAAAGAAAAGAGTTTTTACGTTACTTCATTAAGAAAAATTATCAAGAATATGCGCTTAATCCCAAATTTGTATTTAAAAGCTATCCTTACCAATATGACCCGGAATTTTGGCTCAAAATTATGAACGAACCGGGCCAGTCGCGCATGGAAAACCGCCAAATTGAAAAGGCTATGCTTAATCAAGTAGTCAAAACCAATAACAACAAACTAGACAAGCTTTTTGGTATTTCTTACATCCGAGAAAATAATATTTTTAATTTAGAACGAGACTTTAGCGCTCAAATATATTCCTTAGGCTGGCTGGGAATGCTTTTGTATGTCGGACCATATTTGGCAGTGTTAATTTACGGTGCTTACAGGTGGCTCAGATATAAAGCAGCACGGACTTATTTAGTCAGTTCCTTAATTGTTGCCAGTGGCTTCATTCTGCTAGCTGCCTTTTCTTCCGGTAATGTGGTGGACTTTTTGACAGCCAGCTTTATCCTCGCCTTTATTGAAGGAAATCTATTAGTTCAAGTTCGTAAAAAAGAAGCAATAGCAATATCCAATTAATGTAAAATGTAGCTTTATCATAGTTTTAATTTTAAATAAGGGACTAACTGTCACAATCAGACTTGGTCCCTTTATTTTTTAAAAATTTACTGACCATTAGAAAACCCTGCAATTTATTCAATTTCGGGGTTTAAACTAAGTTAGTTGCTTAAATTTTATTCTTTATTCATTGTATCTGCTAATTCTTTAAACCATAAGGCACTCCCTTTAACATAACGCTTCTGCGTTTTGAAATCTACATAAAACAGACCATAACGTTTGTTGTAGCCATTCGCCCAGGAAAATTGATCTTGCAGAGACCATACAAAATAGCCTTGGACATTCACTCCTTCACTGCGAGCTTTTAAAAGGGCTGCGACATGTTGATCAATAAAATCAATTCTGGGAGTGTCATCAATAATCTTATCTGGGCTGACAAATTTATCCTTATAACCTAAACCATTTTCAGTCACATAAATTGTCTTGCAGTTAGGATAATCATGACTGATACGCTTTAATGTGTCATAGAGACCCTGTGGGAAAATATTCCAGTCCCAGTCAGTTGTCGGTACCCCTGGCTTTTTGACAGTTTCTCCTACTCCCTTAAACTTAAAGGAAGAAGTACCCTTGTCACCAGTACCGTTAAAGTGGTTTTCACTTTCGCCATGATACGCTTTAATAAACTGATTTTGATAATAGTTTAAACCAAAAATATCATTTTGTGATGCAGCTTTAGCGAGAATAGCGAGGTCACCGTCTTGAATATCCAAATGAGCATCATTTAACTGCAATATTTCATTAATTGATGCCATGGTATCGTCTGAGTAATAGCCTAAGAACGTCCCGTCAAGCAAAAATTTATTCAAAAACGCATCTTGCAATTTAGCTGCATGTTTATCTTCAGTGCTGGTTGATATGGGATATACTGGTTGAATAACATGAATTAGACCAATTCTACCTGGTAAACCCAGCTCTTTATATAAATTAACCACTCTGGCATGTGCCACTAACTCGTTATGTTCGGCCTGAATTGCACTAGTTACATCAAAATGATGGTTTGGTGGAAAAGTACCGGCAATGTACTGTGAATACGCTAAAGAAATTAGTTCATTAATTGTAAACCAGTTTTTTACCTCTTTAAATTCATTAAAGCAAAACTTGGCATAGTCAACAAAATAATCAATATTCTTGCGATTTAACCAGTCACCATTATCAAATAAAGTTTTAGGACTATCAAAATGATGCAGGCTAACGTAAGGTTCAATGCCGTTATCAAGACATTCTTTGAATAATTTATGATAATATTCCACGCCTTTTTGATTTACTTGACCGTAACCCTCAGGAAAGATTCTGGTCCAAGCAATTGAAACGCGCACAGCATTTAAACCATATTTTTTGGCAAGCCCAATGTCTTCTGGATACCGGTTGTAAAAGTCACTGGCAGGATCTGGTGAAAATCTGCCCTGCTTTTCAAGGTAATCATCCCACATCGTTTTGCCCTTGCCATCAACTTGAGTGCTACCTTCAACTTGATAAGCGGCAGTGGCACCACCCCACACGAAATCGCGAGGTAATTTTTGTACTCTATTTAGTAAAGTCATTTTATTCTCCTTTATTCTGAAATGTTAGCAATTATCAGGTCCAGACACTTGTCGGCATGCTGGGTCATATCTATATATTGCTTACCAGTAGTCGTAATCATCTTAGCGTTATTCTTATCACATTCCTTTTTCAATTCATCTTTCATCGCATTCATTTGCGGTGCCAAAATAACGATGTCCATTCCTGAAAGCAAGTCGTGGTGAGCACCAAATGAAGTAGCAGCCACTGCTAAAGGTAAATTGTTTTCAGCAGCTAACTTGTTTAAGGCTTTGGCTAAAATACCACTGGTACCGCCCCCTGCACAAAGTACGAGCACATTCAGACTTTTACCATCTTTTGTTTTAGCTAGTGGAATTTTGCTTTCACTTGCAGTTTCATCAGTTTTATTTTCAGAAACAGAAGCTGCTAGTTCGGTACTGGTATTAGCAGCAGTTGCATTAGTTGATTCGCTTGTGTCATTATTTACTTTTGCTGCTTCTTCAGCACATTTTTGCATGTCATATGCTTTAAAGAACGGGTAGTACATCACAACATCAACTACTAGAAGCAATATTGCCAAGATAATTGAACCAATCGAAAAGCCGGTACCCATTATCAAGCCGAGTGTTCCTGGTGTAGTCCAAGGCAAATTGTAAATAAAGCCAGGCATGTGGAAGACATCAACAAATATTTTAAAAAGCCAGACATTGGCAATTGGTGTCAAAATGAAAGGAATAAAGAAGACTGGGTTCAAAATTAATGGTGCACCAAATAAAATTGGCTCATTAACCCCGAACAAAACTGGAATTGATGCAGCACGACCTACTGCTTTTAATTCCTTTGATTTAGACATGAAAGCAAACATTAATGTAATTACTAAAGTGGCACCAGTACCACCTAAAGTAGCAACAAAGTATTGTGTACCTTGAGCCAGAATTCTGTTGGCGCCTGCAATATTACCAGCTTTCCAGGCTGCTAAGTTTAATTCAACATTGCTTAAATAGATAGCAGTAACCGCCGGCTCAACGATTGATGGCCCCTGGATTCCGATAAACCAGAAGAATGCCATCGCACCATAAACTATTGCCAGACCAAAATAACCGTCTGCTGCGGTAAATAAAGGTGATAAAACTTGAATAATCCAGGCAGCTAGGTTAGTCCCAGTCGCAGCTCTAAAAGCTAATGAAAAGATCCAGAAGAAAAACGTACTAATTGCAAAAGGAATAATGTTTTTAAAGGCTCCCGCAATATTTTGGGGTACAGCATCTGGCAATTTAATCGTAATATTGTGTTTAAAACATTGATAGTATACATTTGGAACTATAAATGCTACCAGAAAGGCACAAATTAGTCCTTTGGTACCAATCATTGCAACTGCAAAATACAGGTTGTTCATTTTATCAGTTAAAGTATCAACAGCTACCAAGACAAAAGAAACCTGTGCGGTAAACTGCACGCCTACAGTTGGAATTTGATCTGTTTTTGGTAAATCCAGATTAAACGAATCGGTTAATGCCTTAGCGACTGATGAAGAAGCCATCAGTGCTAAAACTCCCATGGACATGTTGTAAAACATGTTTAATGCATTAGCTACTTTGGTTGGCCAGGCAAAGTGCCAAATCAAAGGCACGTTGGCTATCAGTAAAAATATACTGGAAAAGATAATTATCGGCATTAAAGCAATAAAGCCATCTCTGACCGCGCGCAAATATTTATTAGCGGCGACTTTTTGAAAGAATGGCTGTGCTTTTTCAATTTGCTTAATTACAGCATTCATTTTTAATCTCCTTGTTCATTTACTTATTTTTTAGTTCATTCAATTCCTTCAGAGCGGAATTATACTTTTCATACAAATCTATAAAATATTTAGCTTCATCCCTTAATAGCATCGTAGTCATTAAAGTATCCTGCCCGTGTGACATAATGAATGTGGTTTCCATTTTTTCACCACTGGCTTCTTTACTCATTAGTTTTGTTTGTGCATTATGAGCATCGTTTAAAGAGCTGTCTGCACTTTTAACCAGCTTTCTGGCCTTGTCATAATTGCCTTTTTTAGCTTCATCAAGCGCTGTGATTAATGCAGTCTTCGCATCGCCAGCATAAGCGACTATTTCAAAGCCGGCCATTGAAATTTCTTCTTTAGTTGCCATCTTTTTACTCCTTTTCTTTTGGCCCTAAAATTTGATGAATGTGAATGATAAAGTAAACCCTCTCTGCGTCTGACGGATAAAAATTAAATTCAGCATTAAGAGCCTGAAAAATTTCTTGAGTTATTTTGTAAGATCGTGGATAGGCCTTGATCATGTCACGTTCAATCTTTTTATCGATAGATTCATTTTTTTCTGGCGGCCGCCAGATCCTTTTGGCCAGATATTGTAAGTGAATTAGAAATCGTCTAAAGCTGTCCCGATTTTTGCCATTTTGATAAATGTTATTGTTATCCAGGACATTAAGAACGACATTAATTAGTTTAGACGTGTTAAAAATATATTTTGATTTACCCTCGTGCTTGGCAATACCTGTAGGAATCTTGCTGTTGATAAAATGAAGCGCTATACTTTTGACCTCTGAAGGTGGGAACTCAACGCCTAATTTATGGTTAATAATTCCCAGAGCTTCGTTTGCAATTTGATATTCTTTTGGATATCTTTGACTTAAATCCGGAATCTCATTTTCCCGATATTTTCCTGCTAACAGTAATTTGTAGGCGCCATTGACATGTTCGCTTAAGGTGAGATAAATCGAATCATAAACCTGAAAATGATAATTAATTCGCGCATTTTCAATAACTGCAAAAACTGCTGCAATAATATCTGCAGGAATATTATGGAAAAGATAATTAAACGAATCTTTATCCTTCTTATTGTCTAAATAAAATATTTTCTGAATTTTTTTAGTATCAACTAGTCTATTTTTGCCCTGTTCAAACCCCACTCCCTTACCGAAAACAATAGCTTCCTGTCCTTTCCCAACATCAACTAAAATGCTGTTATTATTAAAAATTTTTTTAAGGCGCATAACATCTTCCTTTTTTGCAGAAAAAAAGAGACTACTAGCAATAGCCGATGAACAATAAAATTCATCAGTTATACTAGTAGTCTCGCCTAATTTGATAGTAACAATCTACTTAAATTTTCAACACAGATAAAGCATACCACACTTTTAAAATTATGCAAACGCTTTATTTATTTTATTTTTCTTTCTCCCTGATAAACGATGAATCCGGAATCCTGATTAGATAATAACGAGTAGCATTGTGCCCCGCATGCATGCCAATGCCATTTTGCCAGACCTTTTTATAGTTAGCGGTGTAAATAGCAACGTAAGCTCGTTGATATTTGCGGTCCATTGTCTGCAGTTGTTTTTTGTTATACGGAATTTTAGCTGCATTAAGATCCAGAGGACTTTTACCATAAGCTACCGTAGCGAAATCACTGGCTACTTTAATTTTTTTACCCGGCCTGTAATAAGTGAAAGTCTGGGTACTAATTCTTTTCTTTTTCGAATCAATTGTAACGTAACTTGAATTGCCTTCTCCCGGGTTCATGACAATCGGTTCATAAGTAATATGAGACGTAATCTTAGTCGTATCATCAAGATCCGGGTTATCCAGCATAGTCTTGCCAAATAACCAGACAATCCCAACTAAAAGAGCGGCTACTTCAATGATATCTATCAAAAAATTGGGCCAGCTAAATTGCCGGTGTTTCTTAATAATCATTGTGATGCGACGTTTACGAATGTTTTGCACAACAAAAACGAAATAAAGAATAACTACTACCCATAACAATACTCCAAGTAGATTCCAGCTAATCATAATGGACCTCCTGCATCTTTCTCCATTATATGGTAAAAAACACCTTTTGAATAGTTACGTTCAAATTTGCATTAATTTTCACCTACTAAGTCTCAGATATTTTATTTTTTAGTCTTTGTCTCTTTTTGCGCCTTTTTTGTATTAGGTTTTTTAACAGCAGGCTTCTTTTTAGCAGAAGCAGCAGGCTTTTGGTACTCACGCACTTGTTTTATTTTTTCCTGCATAGCATCTGTTAAGTTGGCAACAACTTCGGTTTCATTTTGTTCAATTTCTGCTTCTGTCGCGATTTGATCAATTCGGAATCCCGATGCATTCAAATATTCCGACTGCGTTTCAAAGTATACTGCAACCGGATAATCTTTACCCTCTTCAAAAAAATTGGCATTCTTCTTATAATTACTATATGGCAAGTTGATCATATTGGTCTCTAACGCAAAAGTTATGGGTCTTTGACCGGTAATTTCAAGAGCAATATGACTCAGTGAGTTATGCTTAAGGGCAGCTTTAGTTTCCTTAATTAATTTAGCTGCCTGTTCACGCAATTTGGTTTTGGATTTGCTGATATCAGCATATTTAGTAGTTTCTAAGTCTTCAATATAATCTTGCTTTTCTATTTTGGTAGTGAAATCTGTTAAGCTTATTTTCAAGTTAAAAATCCTTATCTAATTTATCAATATTTATCATCTTTTATACGATACTCAAATTTTGGTTTAAAAACAATTTATTTTATTTCTTTTAAAAATAATTTTTAAAAAACATTTTTTCTGCTCAGAGTTATTTTATAATATTTTTGCAATTATTTAGTTGAAAGAAAACGAAAGCTACGCACTATTTTTGTAAACATTAAATAACGCTTTAGTCCTTAAAATTTTGCAAAAGCGCTTTTATAAAAATTTATCAAAAAAACATAGACTTATCTACTTTACAAGCGTTTTCACATAGAGTAAATTTAACATGTAACTAAAAATTTTTCACTAAATTTTTTAACTGAAAGGTAGACGAATATGTCAGATAAAGTTTACACAGATTATTTCTATAATTCTGAAGATTTTGATAAAAACCACGAAATGGGATATAAAGATCTTCATATTCCTGAAGGCGTTGAAGCTCAGCCTTTGATTGTTCCTCCAGTATTAGAACCTGATAAACAAGAAAATAACGATGTTTGGTACACAATCGATTCTCAAGAAGGCGACTTCCAATTTTTGCCAGGGAAAAAGACTCACACATGGGGCTACAACTTCCCAGTTCTTGGTAAGACCATGGTTTTAACCAGAGGTCAACACGTTCACGTAACTTTGAAGAACAGCTTGCCAGAATTGACTACTTACCACTGGCACGGTATGGAACTTTCAGGTCCTGGTAACGATGGTGCTTGTCACTCACCAGTTTACCCAGGTGAAGAAAAGCACATTGACTTCATAGTTAAACAACCAGCAGCTTTAACTTGGCTTCATGCTCACCCATGTCCATCAACTGCCATGCAAGTTTGGATGGGATTAGCTATGGGCGTTGTTATTACTGATGCCAACGAAGCTAAGTTGCCAATTCCTAAGACTTACGGCAAGGACGAGTTCCCAATTATTTTGCAAGACCGTATTTTCCACGAAGACAACCAATTTGACTACAAGGCAGACTACAACGCAATGGGCATCTTTGGCGACACTCCAATCATCAATGGTGTTGTTCGGCCATACGTTGATGTCACTACTCAAAAAGTACGTTTGCTCTTCTTAGGTGGTTCTAACCGTCGTGAATGGCGCCTGCACTTTAGCGATGACTTGGTAATGACCCAAATCGCCGGTGACGACTCATTCTTGGAGCACCCAGTTAAATTGACTAAAGTCTTAATTGGACCAGGTGAACGTCAACAAGTAGTTGTTGATTTCAGCAATTATAAAGAAGGCGATGTTGTCAACCTTTACACTGACGACTTCAAGCTGGTTGAATTCAGAATTCACAGTTATGAAAAAGATGACAGCGTAATTCCTGATACTTTATTCAAACCATTTGATCCAGTTGTTAACCCGAACTCACCAGTGCCTCATGTTACTATGGATAATCACAACATGATCAACGGCAAGTTGTTCTCAATGGAAAGAATTGACATGAAGCAGGAATTGATGAATGCTGAATATTGGGATGTAACTAACACTAACGATAAAGTTAACGGCATGCTGCACCCATTCCACACTCACGGTGCCCACTTCCTGGTTGTATCACGTAACGGTAAAGAACCATATCCAAACGAAAGAGGAGTTTACAAGGACACTATCGAAGTAGCACCTCAAGAAACAGTTCGCATAAAGGTTTACTTCCAAAACACTGGTGTCTTTATGTACCACTGCCACATTATCGAGCACGAAGATGCCGGTATGATGGCGCAAATTCAAATTGTTGATCCAAAACACCCAGACAAGAAATATCATTTGATGGACATGGAAACTCTGACTAAGGCTTTTGCTGAAGAAAGAGGCGTGCCAGAAGATGAAGTCTTCTGCCCAGGTATGGACGTTGAAGGTATGGCAGTTAAAGGTGAAGATCACAGTCTTGACGCTTTGTCAGGCGCAACTCACCACTAATTATTACTTTCACTAAAGAATTAGTTAATTTTACAAAAATCGTTCATTAATTTGAACGATTTTTTGCTTTTAAGAAAGAATCTATGTTTAAATAGCTTTATGAAAAAGAAAAGATTTTCCATTAAAGCTATTTTATTGATATTCCTAGGTCTCGTTTTCTTAGGTGTAATTTTTAGCGGCCTTAATTCTAATAGTTTTAAAAATCGCTATGATTGGGTGACCCTCAAATCCGCTCAAAAACTGGATGTTCCCCTGGAAAACCAGTACCCGGAACTGCCAAATGGTTGCGAAGTAACTTCCTTGTCAATGCTATTACAGTATTATGGTATTAAGGTAAATAAACTAAACTTATCCGAAAATATCAAGCATGTATCTTCTTATACGGATGATGGCAAATACCGGGGTAATCCCCATGTAGGTTTTGTTGGTTATATGAGCCAGGCAAATGCTGGCTGGTGCGTTTATAATGAGCCTTTAGAACAAATAGGACTAAAATACACTAATCGGATTAAAAACTTTACTAATCATGATTTTATTCAAGTAATGAAACTAGTTTCTGATGGCCATCCTGTGCTAATCATAACTACCACAAACTTTAATCACGTTAATGATATGCAAACATGGCAAACAGCTCAAGGTGAAGTTCAGGTAACACCATCTTCTCATGCTTGTGTTATTACCGGCTTTGATAAAAAAGCACGTATTGTTTACGTAAATGATCCTTTTGGCACTAAAAATAAAAAGGTTCCGTGGCAAAACTTGGAGAAAAGTTATAATCAGCAAGGAAAACAGGCATTATATCTGGAATAAAAAAAGAGCAGATTCAATTAAGAATCTGCTCTTTTTCAAATCGAGGCTCGTTATTAATAACAAGTGACTACTTCTGTTCACATCAGGTTGGTCAACCACCAGCACTTCCCGTGCCTGCCACTTAAGGCGGGTGTCCTCACACAAATACGCATCTCGCGTTTTTGTCGACTCGCATTAATTATTATACTTATTCGAATGATGTTTGTAAAATTTTTTTATCCTGAAAAAGATTTCCACACACATACTTGATAAAAGCATCCCGAGAGCAATTGAGCCGGTAACTATTATTACTCTTAAAACTGCATCATTAGCTCCACTCAAGTTGCCCGAGGTTAGTTCACGCACCGCCTGATAAGCAGGGACTCCGGGTACTAAGGGCACAATTGCCGGAATATAAAAGACAGTAGCCGGACATTTTTTCATCCTGGCAAAAACTATTCCTAATATGCCAATAGCAAATGAACCGAGCAAGTTTGAGAGCAGCCGTCCCATAGATGCTCTCATTGCCAGCCAATAGATAATCCAGCTAATAATACCGCTCACACCAGCTAAATTAAGCACTCGCCGCGGAACATTAATTGTTAGGGCAAAACCAACAGAAGCTAAATAAGCAAAGGCAACGTTAATTACTATTTCTAACCAAAAAGGCATTTTTTACGCTCCTAAAAACTTTAACACAATACCAACCCCACCGCCTAACGCAAAGGCAGTGAGCAAGGCCTCACAAATTTTCGCCATTCCTGAAAGAATATCGCCCTTAAACAAATCCCGCAGAGCGTTAGTCAATGCCAAACCAGGTACTAATGGCATCAAAGCACCAGTTAAAATATTGTCAATAATCATTTTGGGAAAAAGATTAACTAATCCAGCTGCTACAACTGTCATAACCAGGGCAGCAACCAGTTCAGCCAAAAACTTGACGTTGGTAAAACGTTTAAAATAATAAAAAGAGAGAAATCCGATTGCTCCAACGATAGCTGCGGCTGGAAAATCAACCCAGTCGTAATTATTCATAAACATTACCATCAGCGTGGCACTTAAAACCGCAGCGCCAATAGTTTGCAGCCACAAGGGAAATGTGGGAAAACCACCGTGGGCAATTTTATCTACTTCCCTTTTAACTTCTTGCAAAGTGATTTTTTTATCCGCAAAAGCGCGCGATAATGAGTTAATCCGATCAACCAACTCAAGATTAATATTGCGTTCATGTACTAAAATACTCTGACAATAATTGCCATGGTCGAGACTCATAAAAACGCCTGTTGGTACCACAAAGACTCGCGGATCGGGTTCTCCGGCACTTTTGGCAATTCGCAGCATTGTATCTTCAACGCGATACATTTCACTGCCCCCTTCTATCATTAGTTCACCGGCAGTTAAACAGGTATCAAGTAAATCCTGGTAAAACAATTCACTTTGTTCAGCACTCATTTTTCACCTCAAAGTTTATTCATCGTTTCAATATCAATAGTTTTGTCAACCCAGTTACCTTGGAAAAAGTCTCGTTCGTGACTAACGATAATGACTCCGCCAGGAAACTTAACGATAGCTTGCCTAAGTGCATCTTTTGCATCTCGATCCAAATGGTTCGTAGGCTCATCTAAAAATAATAAATTAGCAGGTTCAAACAACATTTTTGCCAGTTTAACCTTTTCTTGTTCACCACCCGATAATTTTTTTAAAGGACTCATTGCCTGCTGAGCGGTAACACCTAATTTTGCCAGAGCGCCTCTTAATTTTTTAGGCTTAATCTGTTCAAAATTTCCCTGCAGATATTGCAGAGGGGTCATATTATTATTAGGCCAGGTCAACTCCTGCTTAAAGTAAGCAATCTTGGCAGTTTCTGATAATTTATAGGTGCCAAAAATGGGTTCTAATTGCCCCAGCAACGTTTTTAATAACGTGGTTTTACCAATCCCATTAAAGCCAGTAATAGCAACTTTTTCATTATTTCCAACTGAAAAATTAAAAGCTTCTTTTACCAGCGCCTGGTCATAGCCGATAACCAAATCCTGTGTTTGTAGAAGTAAATTGGCTGCTGTTGCTACATAAGGAAATGCAAAATGCGGTTTATGATTGCTTTTGGGTGGATTCAGCACTTCCATCTTTGCCAACTGACGCGCCCGTGATTTGGCAATTTTCGACCGGGTTCCAGCCTTATTTTTACGGATGTATGCTTCCGTTTTAGCAATTTTGCGTTGCTGGTTAGTATAAGCCTTCATGTAAGTTTCCCGATTAGCCTCTTTTTGCCTCATTGCCTGCTTTAGTGTACCGGTATAACGCGTGATTGTGCCCAAATCAATATCAATAATGCAGTTGGCAATTCTGTTTAAAAAGTCATAATCATGACTAACAACAATAAAAGCACCCTCAAAATCATTCAAATAATCAACCAGCCAGTCAATATGAACAACATCTAAGTAGTTGGTTGGCTCATCTAACAGTAAAACAGCCGGAGTTTGCAGCAGCAATTTAGCTAGAATGATTTTTGATCTTTGACCACCTGACAATTGGCTCACATCATGATCGTATCCCAATTCAGCCAGGCCTAAGCCAGAAGCAACACGTTCAATTTCTGTATCAATATTATAAAAGTTATTTTCCTCTAAGTAAGTTTGCAGTTTACCCGCTTTTGCGAGTAGGGAATCAGATCCTTCAGTTGCATATTGCTCATAAAGTGTGTTTAATTCTTGTTCTTTTTGATAAAGGGGAGCAAAAGCTGTGCGCAAAAACTGCCGAATCGTCACGCCTTGCTGCAATTTAGCATACTGATCGAGATAACCAACTGCTACCTTATTTTGCCATTTAATTTGACCTTCATCAGGCAGCATTTCACCAGTTAAAATTTTAATCAAAGTGGATTTGCCAACCCCATTTTGGCCAGTGACACCCATATGGTCGTCTTTATTGAGAACGAAACTGGCATTTTCATACAAAGTTTTATCCTCAAAACCTTGTCCTAAATTTTTAACTGTTAATAAACTCATTATGCATCTCCCTAAATAGTAAGATAAGTAGTACTGGTAAAAAGTAAAGCAGTTGTTTTGTCTATCAATTTAATTTGTAAACGCATGCAATAAAAAAGTGGGCAGTTGCCCACTTTTACATTCTTTCTTGTTCATATTTCTGCAAGGCATCCAATATTTTTGGCCAATAGCGCTTAGGCAAAATTAATTGCAACTTGTTATTATATATTGGAAAATCACTTGCTTTCATTCCCGTAATTTCGGCTAAATCCTTATCAGATAAGTGATATTTACTTGCAATCCGCTTTATTTCAACGGAAGCATGACCCCGAAACCATGAAAGAGCAAAGAAAAATAAGGCAAATATGCTAGCCACTAAAACAGCAACCGGTAAAGACCAGTGCAATGTGCGTAAGCAGATGAAAATTGCGGCAATAAAAGCAATAAAAGCTGATATCACACCATAAACAACTAAAATCACAGATTGCTTACGCATATTTTATCCTCCTTTGCTGAGAACACTTATTGACCAGAATTAATTCCACTTGTTCCGGTTCCATCCGAACTGTTATTTGACTCATCAGTTACTACTGAACGGTAAATCTGATAGTTAGTGAACGGACTTGGATCCTGCCATTTAATGTTATTGTTCTGCTCATTCAGCCTGTTGAGCTTCGTTTCATCATTATCCAATATTTTTTTATCCAAGTCAAGATTGGTCCGGATCTTGTCAGAGGCCTTCTGTAGTTCTTTAGTAGATGCCACCTGAATAGAAGAACCGTTAATCCAAGCATCATGTCCTTGAATATAACCGCTGGAAATATTTTGGGAACAACCACGATATGTCAAAGCTAAGGCTAACATATCATTAAAAGTAAGATTGGTTTTAACATACTTCGAAAAGATCTTAACCAGCTTGCGGTAATTAGCTATTGAATCGACGGAGATAGCCTTGTGGACAACTGCGGTAATTACTTGCCTTTGGCGCATTTGCCTGCCGTAATCGCCTCGAGGATCATCATGGCGCATTCTAACATAAGCCACAGCATGACGTCCGTTTAGGTGTTGCTTTCCTTTATGAAAATCACACCAATCATATGAAAACTTAAACGGGACTTTAACATCAACACCGCCAACGGCATCGACTAAGCTTTTTAGCGCCTTCATGTTAACTTCTACGTAATAATGAATGGGAACACCAATTAAAGCCGCAACAGTTTTCATAGAAGCAGAACTGCCGCCAATTCCATAGGCTGAATTAACCCGAAACATATTGTACTTGTTTCCCGGATCACCTAAAATATTAGCAAGGGTATCACGAGGAATGGAAGTCATTGTTGCTTTATTTTTAGCCGGGTTAGCAGTAGCCAAAATCAAAGTATCCGAGTTGCCCTTATCATGTCTTCCTTCAAGTCCTTGATCAACCCCAAGGATCAAAACTGAGATTGGTTGTCTGTTAGCAATACGAGCAGATGTGGCATAGTTGCCACTATCACCATCAATTGCGCTGTGCAAAGCAAAATACATGTGAGCTGCCCAAGCCAGACCCAGACAAACACAAAAAACGGCCACAATACCACAAATCCGAGCGAAAACGCTGCCCTTGAATGCTTTGGTTGGTTCTGCTAGAGCATGATTACGATGAAGATTTAGAGAAGAATGTCCTTTATGGTAATCTTCTCTGCGTTTTGAATTTGGATCCATTCCTCTATTTAATCCCTTTCGTATTTTTCCATCTATTATTTTTAACACTTTCAAACTTGAATTAAAATAATATCAATTATAATTAATAATATCTTATTTTTTATTCTTTAGTATAATTTAATTATATATATCAAAAAAGGAGATTTTAAATGTCAATTCCTAAACGAAGTGAAGTTCCCGCAAATCTAAAATGGGACCTAACTAGAATATTTAAAGCAGATACTGACTGGGAAGATGAATATACACGTCTTAAAAAAGAAATACCAGTTTTAAGCACCTTGAAAGAAAATTTTGTTACATCAGGTACATCATTATATAATGGGATAACTAAAATTTTAGCTCTTAGCAGAAGACTGGAAAAAGTTTACTCATATGCTACTTTAGCCAGTGATGTTGACACAGGAAACGCACACTATTTAGGTTATGTTGCTCAAGTACAAGGATTAGCCAGTCAATTTGAAGCAGCCACTTCTTTTATGAACCCTGCAATTTTAAGTGTTTCTACCGCAAAATTAGCAGCCTTTAAACAAGAAGAACCAAGATTGGTCAACTACAATCATTTACTTGATCAGATTACCAGAATGCGGCCTTATACTTTGTCCGCAAAGGAAGAGAAACTGATTGCAGATGCTGGGGATGCATTGTCTGCTTCTGACAATACTTATAACGTGTTGACTAATTCGGACATGGAATATGGTTACACCCAAAATGATGACGGGGAAATGATGCAGCTTTCTGACGGCCTATATTCTTTATTGATCCAATCTCAAAAGCGTGCAGTAAGAAAAGATGCATTCGATTCAATGTACGCCACATACGGTCAGTTTGAAAATACTCTAGCTGCTACCCTTTCTGGTGCAGTAAAGGAACACAACTATAATGCCCGTGTTCATCATTATCATTCAGCACGCGAATGTGCAATGAACGAAAATGGTGTACCAACAGTTGTTTACGATACTTTAATTAGCGAGGTTGACCAGCACTTAAACCTTCTTCATGACTATGTGGCTTTACGCAAACAAATTTTAGGTTTGAACGATTTACAAATGTGGGACATGTATGTTCCGTTAACAGGCAAACCGGCTTTGTCTTACACCTTTGATGAAGCCAAAAAAGAGGCTAAAAAAGCTCTACGGCCGTTAGGTGAGGATTATTTAAAGCAGGTTGACTACATTTTTAACAATCGGGTAATCGATGTAGTTGAATCACAGAACAAGGCTACAGGTGCATATTCTGGCGGCTGCTATGATACTGATGCATATGAACTACTCAACTGGGAAGATAACGTTGATTCCTTATATACACTGGTTCATGAAACTGGTCATTCCGTTCACAGTATGTATACCAGACAAAGCCAGCCATACGTTTATGGTGATTATCCTATCTTTGTTGCTGAAATTGCGTCAACTACGAACGAAAATATTCTAACAGAATACTTTTTAGCACATATCACTGACCCTAAAACCCGCGCTTTTGTTCTAAATTATTATTTGGACTCTTTCAAAGGAACTTTATTTAGACAAACGCAGTTTGCTGAGTTTGAACAGCGCATTCATGAACTGGATGCTGAAGGTGAACCTTTAACTGCCGACCGTTTAGACGACATGTACGGCAAATTAAATGAGCGCTATTATGGTGATGCAGTTGAGCCAGGAGGAGCAATTGCTAAAGAATGGGCCAGAATTCCTCATTTCTATTATAATTTCTACGTTTACCAGTATGCTACAGGCTTTGCTGCTGCCACTGCTCTGGCCAATAATGTTGTGCATGGTACTGCTGAGCAGAGAAAAGCATACATCAGCTTTTTGCAAGCAGGTTCCAGCGACTACCCGGTTGAAATCATGAAAAAAGCAGGGGTTGACATGACTAAGCCTGATTATTTGGAAGAGGCCTTCACCACTTTCGCCAATCGGCTAGCTGAATTTAAGGAAATTGTCCAAAATAATTTTAAATAACACTTGCAAGTTTCGCTGACAAATAATATAACTGATATGTAAATCATAATTTCTTACATCAAAACCCACTTTCTCTTTAACTGAAAGTGGGTTTTAAATTGCATAACTTTTTACGCTTTACCTTTAATACTACGTTATTTGGCTGAATTGCCAGCAGGTAGACTAATTTTAAAATGTTTATGCTTCCAATACTCTGGCTAAAAAGTCCTGGGCACGCGGAGTTTGCGGCTGCGCAAAGAATTGTTGCGGTCCAGCTTTTTCTTGAATATAGCCGTCAGCCATAAACCATACTTCATCTGCAACATTCTTGGCGAAGCCCATTTCGTGAGTCACAACGACCATTGTCATCCCTTTCTGGGCCAAATCCTGCATTACCTTCAATACCTCGCCTACCATTTCTGGGTCAAGCGCTGAAGTGGGTTCGTCAAAGAGCATTACTTCGGGATCCATTGCCAAAGCACGGGCAATAGCAACCCTTTGCTGCTGGCCGCCGGAAAGGCTGGTGGGAAAAGCGTCTGCCTTGTCAGCCAGACCTACTTGATCTAATAGCTCAAGTCCCTTAGCTTTAGCATCACTGTCACTCATTCCTTTTACCTTCATAGGTGCCAATTTGATATTTTCAATAATGCTCATATGAGGAAACAAGTTAAACTGCTGAAAAACCATGCCCATTCTTTCACGCAATTTATCAAGTTGGTCTTCACTTAAAGCAGTTAATTCTTTATCTTCAAAAATCACTTTGCCGGAAGATGGTTGATCTAGTAAATTTAAGCACCGCAAAAACGTACTTTTACCAGCACCTGAAGGACCAATTAAACAGATAACCTGACCTTCATTTACTTGCGCATTGATATCTTTTAGGACTTCATTACTGCCAAACTTTTTCTGCAAGTGTTCAACTTTAATTACAGGTTTTGCGTTAGTCATGATTCATTTTCCTTTCAAATACTTTCATTAGGTTGGATAAACCAAAAGTAATGATAAAGTATAAGATCATTGTGATTACCAATGGCATAACTCCACGATAGGTATCAGCCTGGACCACCCGTGACTGATAAATCAAATCTTTGACGCCTATTACCGAAACTATGGAACTTTCCTTGATTAGAGAAACAAATTCGTTTCCCAGAGCCGGCCAAATATTTTTCATTGCTTGCGGCATAATAACGTAACGCATCGTTGCTGTCCGTGACAAGCCTAAAGAACGAGAAGCCTCTGTCTGGCCCACAGCAATCGAATTAATACCCGAGCGAATTACCTCCGCTACATAAGCTGCAGAGTTGAGGGAAACTGCAATTATACCGGACAGTAAAGCCGGAATATTTATCACCACCCCTAAGCCAAAATAAATAAAGAGTAATTGCACCATTAACGGTGTACCACGGATAAATTCCACATACGCTGTCGCAAGCGAACGGGCAATTTGATTGTGTCCTAAGCGCATAAATGCCAGTATCGCACCTAATAAGAAACCGAAAAAGACAGAAATTGCGGAAATAAGTAAGGTATAGCCAACTCCCGCAATAAAGAAGTCTTTATAAGCCCACATTGAATTGGAGGCTTTAACTTCTTTTTTCGACTTACCACCTGTTAAGTAATTGCCGGCTTTTGGCAAATACTTCTTATTGATTAAATCTTTTTGCTTAATCTCCGCAATTGATTTATTAGCAGCTTTGACTAAACTATTAGCTCCTTTATGAAAAGCAATAGAGGTTGCAGATGACTCGGTCTTTAGACCTGCCGGAATTACCATAACGCCATCAGTATTTTGAGCAAAAGCCTCAGCCGTTGCCTTGTCAACAGACACAGCATCAACCTTATGCGTTTTTAGTCCTAAAACCAAGTCGTTATCTTTATCCATAGTTTTAAGTTTGACATTTTTGGCTTGTTTTTTAAGCATTGTCGCCTGCATGCTGCCAGTTTGGGCACCAATTGATTTGCCGGCAAAAGACTTATAATTATGATATTTGCCCTTATCTTCTGTTCTTATCAGTAATTTTTGATCACTTCTATAATATGGTTGACTAAAGGCAACACTTTGAGCCCTTTTAGGTGTTGCATTCATTCCGGCAATAACCATGTCAACTTTTCCAGTTTCAAGACCTACTAGAAGAGAGTCAAAGTCCATTGACCGCACTACGAGTTTAACACCAATATCATGAGCAATTTTTTGCCCTACTTCAACATCCATACCTACTATTTTAGATTTGCCGTTAATATTTTTGACAAATTCATAAGGAGGATAATCTGGACTAGTCCCCATGACTAGCTCACCTTTTTGTCGGACTTTTCGTAGATAATTGTCAGTTCTTTGTTCAGTTTGTCCTTTAGCAGCAGCTGCTGCAGTTTGGGGTAACAGGGCTAGCATTATGACTGCTATCAACAAAGTTTCAAGCAATTTCCACGCTTTCTTCATAATTTTCCTCCTAAATTTTATTTTTATTATGACAATTATAAAGATATAAAAATAGAATTACAACTATTACTTAATAATAATATTTTTTTAATTAATAAAAAAGGCTCTATTTATTAGTAAGAGCAACTAGTATATAGAGCGATTTTACTATTTACATTTTAAATTAATTAAGCTTGAGAAGCTCCGGTTACAGCATCTGAACCATTATTTTTCAGCTGGTTTTCAGCAGTCACAGGATATGGCTTAACTCTTGAAGGATCAGTATTTGACTTTAAGTTATCAGCCGTATAATTAATATGAGTAATCTTAGCATGTTTAACATCGTCGATTGTCTTGCAGCCAGTTAATTGCATATCAATTAACAGTTCTTGGTTAAGTTGTTCAATAACAGATTGAACACCCTTGGCACCACCAAGTGCTAGACCATATAGATATGGACGGCCAATACCCACCATATCAGCTCCAAGTGCCAAAGCCTTAAAGACGTGCGAACCACGACGAACGCCGGAGTCAAAGACAATCGGAACCCTGTGATTAACAGCTTTCGCAATTTCTGGCAACATGTCAATTGTTGCGGGGCCACAATCTACCTCACGGCCACCATGGTTAGTAACATAAATACCATCAGCACCGGCACCCATAGCAATATAAGCATCCTCAGCACAAACAACACCTTTAATAAATACTGGTAAGCCGGACATTTCCTTGATACGTCTAACATCCTGCGGGCCAATCTTTTGCGCCGAAGAAGCATACATTTGAGCTACAGTTTGACCTTCACCCTTTGCTCCTTGGTAACGGGTAAAGAAATCTAGGGGTACAGGATAAGCAAAGTTAGTTCTAAGGTTAGCTTCACGGAAGCCAGAGATCAGCGCATCAACTGTCAGGAAAATTCCTTTATAGCCGGCTTTCTTAACCGCATCAAAAACCATTTGGTTAAAGTCCCAGTCTTTACTGAGGTAAAGCTGGAAAAAGCGTGGTGCATTTGGAGCTGCAGCAGCAATATCTTCAACGCTCTTATTTGCATATGTACTGGATGAAAAGAGTGCACCAGCAGCTGCTGCACCCTTTTGGGTAGCAATTTCTGCATCTTTATGAGCAATACCATGACAAGCAATAGGTGAGATCATCACCGGTGTTTTCAATTTCATGCCCATAAATTCAGTATCTAATTGCGGATGATCCATGTTGGTCAGAGCACGCGGTACAATTTGAAAATGGTTGAAAGCAGTAGTGTTGTTACGCCAAGTCCATTCATTTTCAGATCCCGAAGCAATATAGTAATATGCCCCTTCAGGCATGACTTCCTTTGCCCGTTCCTCCAGTTCATCGAGGTTGACCATATTTAAAGCTTCATTACGTTCGCTTTGTGGAAAACCATTATAATAGTATGTCATTATTAAGACTCCTTCTTTATTATTATTTCCGCTTTTTATTATACATGTAAATGCATACAAAAGTTAGTGAATTTCAAAAAGGAAAGTTTAAATAACAAAATTTATACTATAATTTATGCTTAATGATGTGAGTGAAGTAAGTAACAAGATAAATTGCTACTTCAATCACAGCAATAAAGAAGGTTACAGGTAAATTAGTAATGTAACCCAGATATAACCCAAGCCAAACGCCGATTAAAGCAAAAAAGACAGACCAAGCGATCATTGACGGGATAGTTTTGCCCAAATAATTAGCAGTAGCAGGTGGCAAAGTCAATAAAATAAATACTAAAAGAGAGCCCACTATTTGTGCGCCGATTGAAACGGACATTGCTAAAGCTATTAAAAAAATCACGCTGATTGCTCCGGTTTTTACCCCATGAGCAAGAGCACCAATGTGATCAAAGGAATCAAAGTTCAGCGGGCGCTGAATACTAAAAATCATTAACAACACTATTACGGATAAGACTATTAGTTGAATTACGCCTTGATGGTCAACCCCGATAATGCTACCAAACAAAATGTTAGTAGCATAATTGCTGTTTGCACCGGATATTGCCAGAAAAAGAACTCCCAAGCCAGTAAATAAAGCTGAAATTGCACTGATTGAGGATTCTTTTTGCTCGCTGTGAAGCGACAGTTCCCCTACGCTAATTGAACCCAACAGAGTAAATAACAGCATGCCCCACAAAGGGCCAATTCCAAGCCAAACTGCAAACGCAGCTCCGGCAAAACCAATTTCAGACAGCGTATGTGCTAAAAAACTAAAATTGCGCGCAACTACATAGACACCAACCGTACCACAAGTTATGGCAATAAAGGTGCTCGCCAGAAAGGCATTACGCATAAAGCCATAGGCAAACATTATTCATATGCCTCCTTAAATTGAGACATCTCGCCATGTTCAATTTGACCATGGTTTAAATATAAATAATTTTGCATATACTTGTGAGCTAATGTCACATCATGTGTCACAAACAAGACCGTTATTTTATGTTTCGCATTCAAATGCTTGATTAATTTCATCAATTCATCCTTAGCAACGGGATCAAGACTTGCTGTAGCTTCATCTAAAATAATCATGTTCGGATTATCTAGCAAAGCTTGTGCTAAATAAGCTCTTTGCTTTTGACCACCAGAAGCCTCACCCATCCGAGTATCTTTAATTTGATACAGATTAGTTTCCTCTAGTTGCTTTTTTATTGCCTTCTTAGTTGCACTATTTTTGATAATAGGGGCATTTAGACCCACAAAAGCTTCAATTGATAAAGGATATTCTGCATCTATGTTACGAAACTGAGGCACATACCCCAGCCGAACATCATCCGCAAACTTAAATTTACCTGCACTAGGTGTCAAAATAGCCATTAAAATATTAATTAGAGTCGTTTTCCCTGTGCCGTTTGGGCCTAAAAGGGCAGTAAGTGAACCCTTTTCTAACTTAAAATTCAAATTATTGAAAACAGTATTTTTGTCAAACCTCATTGAGAGATTAGTGACTTCTAAAATATCAGACAATTTGCATTATTCCCACTTTTATTATTTAAAATTGCCCACCTTGACGAATTGATTAACATCAATGGGGTAATATTTACGACCCATAATTTTTACGCGGCCGCCATACGTGCGGACATAGTTTCCACGATACAGCTTATTTGTGCCAACCCGCTGGCCATTACCGTCATAAATATAGGCATTATGCCCTAAGAGTCGAAGTTTACCTTCTACATTGCTGGCTACAACGTATTCATTAACACCTATTTGTAAATATTTCCGTTTATTAATTGTTAGATTACCATAAATAGTTAGCTTGGAACCGGCTTTTTTAGTTGGTAAATCCGTTGCTAGCCCATTTTCATCATAAACGAGTGCATTATGCATCAAAGTCCTGGTAGCAACCGGCTTAGGCAAAACTGCAGGTTTTTTAGCGGGTGCAACAGGTGTTGTCGGTGCTGGAACCTGTGTAGCTACCGGACTACTACCAACAGGAGCAGTAGGTATTGCTGATGCCCCTTGATCATAATAATATTTAACCAGATCAAAGAAGTCATCCATTGAGTAACCCCATTTGGCAAAATAACCATCTGGATCAGTATGATCAGTTCCGCCTAAAAATGTAGATACAGCATGATGAGACCAAATTGTACCTTTACCATCATGAACGGCATTATCCGGTACTAAATTATATTTGTGCAAAAGCTGCGCCACATAAACAGCATCATTGTTGACACCTTTGGCAAAATCAGCAAGATTATTTTCCTCACATAATTCCACTTGAATAAAACGATTATTGGCTACAGGACCTGCACCCCAAACGCCATAATCAGGAGTCGTCATCTGAATAACGCCAGTCTTATCCACAAAAGCATGAACATAGGAGTAAATATTCATCCACTCACGATTAAAATAAATAGCTTCATTGCGTGCTGTAGCATTAGGCGTAGCAGTCTCGTGAATAACTACACCTTCGGGCTTGCCGTTACGATAATTAATTGGATTGGCAGCAGTAAAGTCATTATATTTAATACCTTCTTGCGCCAATATTTGTTCCGCAAATGTTACACCGCTATAACTATTTTGTTTTGCAGTGTCATTAATTGTACCAGCCTGAACTGTTACCGGCTGTGGCACTGCCATAGTTGTAACAGTTGCTCCCAATGCCAAAACAGCAATTAATTTCTTCATTTTCATCGCCTCATAATAACTATTTTCGGGCTACTTTAGCCAAGTTTTGATAATTATCCTTCATCCAATCTAAATAATTTGTATTATCCGGAATTGTTTCCCTTACTTTTAAAATAGGGATATTTTGTTTTTGAGCCAGTTTCAAAAAGTTAGTAACAGTTGAACTAGATGTCTGTTCATTGTCCACAAAAAATGCAATTTTTTGTTTTTTGATCCCTTCAGTCATTTTTTGAACGGAAGCCGGACTAGGGTCAGTATTGTTTTGAATTGCTTTCTCAAAATCCTTGTTTGCCACTTTAATATTAACAGATTCTAAGGCATAATCAAAAACAGGCTCACTAACATAAATCGGTTTTTTAACCTGATGATTTAATTTAGCAGCAGATCTCTGAATTTGAGCAATCTGGGCTAAATACTTTTTCCCGTTTTTACGATAATAACGAGCATGCTGCGGATCTTTTTTACTGAGCCGCTTAACTAAGTAATTAACATACTTAGTAGGCATAGTCAAATCAAACCAGATATGAGGATTATCACCTTTTTTTAAGCCCATTAGGTCTTCGCCAACGCGCACCGGCTTTTTATCAACTGAAGCAGCCAATTTGTCCATCCAGCTGTCATAACCTAAGCCATTTTCCACTACTATGTCAGCATTTGATAATGCTTTAGCATCATTTGTGGTAGGTTGAAAGTCATGGGGATCAACAGATGACTTGGTAATTATTGCTTCTGCCTTACCATATTTGCCCACTACATTTTGAGCAATGTCAGAATAAATATTTGTAGTGGTCATAATAGTAATTTTATTACTTTTATGTGGTTTCTGTGAACAAGCACCTAACGTCAAAAGAACCAAACCCAATAAGGTAATTGCAGTAAATATCTTTTTTAATCTAGTAAATTTCACTAATGTTGTCATTCCTTTTCATTTTGAAGTGTTATCTTAATTAACACGGCAACTTATTAATTAATTGCAGTAAAAAACCAAAGTTACTTACAATTAATAACCATTATACACTAAAAACGAATTGCTTTAAAATAGCGTACCATTATAGTTATATTACAATTTTATTGCTAGCAGTAGATAGCATAGTTATTGCCATTAATCTAAAAGCGTGCGCTTCTAAGGTAAGTAGCTAATTTAGTCAGAAAAAAAGCACTAAGCCAACTAACAGCTTAGTGCATATTTTTTCGAACTCTCAATAATATCTAAAATTGAATTTATTTTTGATCCTGCTTGTCAACAGGCTTTTTCCACAAACCTAAGATTACACCTGCAACAATGGAACCAATGATGGTAGCAACAAAGTACAATAAAATATGGTTAGCAAGCGGAGATACCCAGAGACCACCGTGAGGTGCAGGAACACCGATGCGCCATATGCCCACTAAGGCACCGCCAACAGCAGAACCAATGATGCATGAAGGCAGAACGTGTCCAGGATCAGCTGCAGCAAACGGAATAGCACCTTCAGTAATGAAGGAAAAACCTAAAATCCAGTTGGTTAAACCAGCACGACGCTCATCTAAAGTATATTTATTCTTAAAGAAAGTCGTACCAATTGCAGTCGCAAATGGTGGTACCATACCGCCAACCATTACGGCAGCCATCATTACAGCAGCAACAGTTGAATGCGGGTCGTTGGCAAAAGCACCAGAGGCAAAGACGTAAGCAGCCTTATTGAAAGGTCCACCCATATCAATTGACATCATGGCAGCTAAAATAGTTGTCAAAACAGCTAAGTTGCCCGTACCCATTTGGTTTAAGAAGTTAGTAATGGCGAAGTTAACTGCACTAAAGATTGGGTTAACAATGTAGTACATGATAAGAGCAATGAAGAGCAGACTCAAGATTGGATAAATGAGCATTGGCTTCATTCCTTCAAGAGACTTCGGCAACTTGGCAAACAGTTTCTTTAAGCCGACTACCAAGTATCCGGCAATAAATCCAGAAGCCAGACCGCCTAAGAAACCGGCAGGTGATTTAGCATTAGTTACCACATTGGCAACATAAGCACCACCGTAGGCACCACTATAGACCGTAGCCATAAAACCACCGACAAAACCAGGCATTAAAGCGGGCAGGTCACCGATTGATTCAGCGATGTAACCTGACAAAATTGGTACCATGAAAGCAAAGGCCATGTTACCAGCATTATTCAAGAAAATAAATGCAGGAGATTTAGGACCACCGGCATAGTTTTCCACAATAAAGGAAATTGCCATTAAGATACCGCCACCGATAACAAATGGCAACATGTGGGAAACACCGTTCATGAGGTTCTTGTAAATTGAACCCCAGACGCCTTCTTTAGCATTGTCACTATCATCACTGCTCTTTTCACCGTTTGAATGGTAAACACTGGCTTTAGAATTCAAAATGTCATCAATCAATTCGTCAGGCTTGTTGATACCGTCAACAACGGGACGAGAAATTAACGGCTTGCCATCAAAACGAGGCATGTCAACTTTCTTATCAGACGCAATAACAACCCCTTGAGCGCGGCTAATCTCATCAGCGGTCAATTTATCTTTGACACCTTCTGAACCATTGGTTTCGATGCGCACATCAACGCCACGTTTTTTACCGGCTTTGATTAAAGCTTCTTGGGCCATATAAGTGTGGGCAATACCATTAATACATGCAGTAACGCCGACAATTAAAGGTTTTTCTTCCTTATTAGAATCATTTGTACTTTCGGCTTGCTCTTTTTCGGCTTTTTTAGCCTCATCCTTTTGCTGTTCTGCATCTTCAAAAAGCTGAATCACTTCTTCAGGAGTTTGCGCTTTTTTAAGAGCATTAACCAGATCAGGATCAATTAATAAACCGGACAATTTAGCTAAAGCTTGTAAGTGAGTGTTGTCGGCGCCATCTGGCGCGGTAATCATAAAGAATAAATGAACTGGTTGACCATCAAGGGAATTGTAGTCAATCCCCTGTTCGCTTTTAGCAAAAAGCACGCGCGCTTTGTTAATTGTCTTATTCCGAGCATGCGGCATCGCAATTCCATCACCAATACCGGTGGTAGATTCGTTTTCACGAGCCCAAATTGACTTAATGAATTCATCTTCGTCATTGACGATGCCGGTTTTGACCTCTAAATCAGCCATTTCTTTAACGGCATCTTCTTTGTTAGTCGCTTTAAGCGCCATAATCATGGATTCAGGAGCCAAAATATCTTTAATTTTCATTTAAATTCTCCTCAATTTACGAAATTTCTTCAACATTAATTTGCGGCAACACCGCATCAATCTGACTTTTAACGGCAATATCTTTAGTAAAAGCTGTGGCAGCACCACAGGCCATACCCATACGGAAACTTGCTGCCGGATCATTGGTTTTCACATAAGTGCCAACAAAGCCGGCTATCATCGAGTCTCCGGCACCAACCGAATTGACTGCAGTTCCAACAGCTGCCTTAGCATGATAAAAATGCTTAGGGGTTATCAAATAACCGCCCTTGCCGGCCATGGAGACCATAACATTTTGGGCACCCATGTCGAGCAATTTGCGCGCACACTCAAGCATCTCTTTATCAGAATTAAAAGTAGTATTAAACAAATCAGCCAGTTCATGATGGTTGGGTTTAATTACCAGTGGTTTGTAGCTCAAAGTATCAAGTAAAGCCTGACCGGTAGTATCAATCACAAAATCTGCCTGTGCTTCTTTAATAGTAGGCAAAAGTTCTTTGTAAAAATCTACTGGTAAGCTAGGAGCTAATGAACCACTTAAAACTACTATGTCACCTTTTTGCAAGTCATTTAGTCGCGCTTTAAAAGCAGTTATTTCCTGCTCAGTAATATTAGGCCCAGCGGCATTAATTTCAGATTCCTCTTCTGCGTGCACCTTCACATTGACGCGGGTCACATCAGAAATAGTAACAAAGTCGTTAACAATGCGGCGCTGATTAAGTTGGCGTACCAGCTCTTTGCCAGTAAAGCCACCCACAAAACCCCAGGCAGTATTATCAATATCCAGCTGGTTGAGTATTTGGGAAACGTTAATCCCTTTACCACCTGCCAAAAACGAGCAGTTATTAGCGCGGTTAACTTCACCACGGTTAACCTGCTTTAATTGAATTACATAATCCAAAGCAGGATTAACGGTAACTGTATAAATCATTAGCAAATCTCCTTCAGTTTAATTTTGGCAGGCAGTAGTCCTTTTTCTTTTGCACTTAGCGCAGTAGTAAGAACTGTGACGTTTTTAACTTGGGCAAAAGTGGCAAAACTACACTCGCCAATTTTAGAAGTATCGGCCAAAATATATGTCTGATTAGCCTGAGCAATTGCTATTTTTTTAATTGCGGCTTCTTCAGTATCGGGTGTGGTTAGATTGCCACGATAATCAAGTCCATTTGTGCCCACAAAACTGGCAGAAAAGTTCATCCCCTGCAGTTGCTTCAGAGCAGCTTGTCCCACTACCGCGTGAGTATTTTCTTTGATTCGACCACCCAAAAGTATAGTCTCAATCCCATGGCTAATAGCACAAAGTGCAGTTTCTAAGCCGTTAGTCACAACAGTTACTAGTGGAATATCAGCAATAAAAGGAACCATCTCATATGTTGTTGTTCCTGCATCAATAAAAATATAATCATCTTGATGCACAAAATTTGCAGCAGCATATTGAGCAATCAGTTTTTTATCATTATGGTTCATAGAAAACCGAATATGTTGTGACACATCATGAGTAAAACTTTTGACTGACTGGGCACCGCCATGCACCCGTTTAATCAAGCCTTTTTCAGCTAATTGATTTAGATCTCGTCTAATGGTTGACTCTGAAGTTGAAGTTATTGAGCAGAGATCACTAACACGGCATAAGCCATGCTGATTAACGAAATCCTCAATCACTTTTTGCCTTTCAGGCGTTAACATATATTTCACCCCAGCGAGTATTTTATGCGCTTTGATAATTAAAAGCAATCATTTTCATTCATAATTTGTCATTTTCCTGCAAAATCGTTCATTTTAAGCAAAAAAATAGCAGTCGCATAATTTATGCAACTGCTACTTTGTTAATTAGAAACAATTTTCAGTTAAAAATAGTCATAAAAACTCACTTTACCAGATAAAAATTCCAATTTACTGGAACTCAATTTTTTAATTAGCCCTAACTTTATTGCTTGCTTTAAAGTCAAATGGCCTAGTAAAACCTTCGTCCAGTTAGTTATTGACCCAGTAAAATCAGGTTTGGCACTGGTTTTAACGCAACTGATTTCACCAGAATCATTTACCAGATGCCAGACACCGCAGTTCCACGGACAAATCCCATCCTCTGTAACTTCTAAATTGGCAGTTTTTTCACTAGCAAACTTTACGCTAGACACAATTTTTCCAAAGTCAATGATTCTTGACATCATGTAAGGCTGGACACTAATTTTTAAGCCGCTTTGATCAGGAAAATATTCCTCAAGCAATGAATCTTCTGGTGCTGTAATTTCAAACTCGGTACAGGAAGAAATATGACCACCAATAAAATTAAGCAATGCAGTAATAGCAGTCGCGTTTGTATAATAGATTTCGTCAACCTGAAATTTTTTATTTACAAAATGATAAAACATATAGGCCTGAGGAGCCTGATTTTCATCAACATAAATAGCAACATATCTGCCAGGATAATATGTTTCGAGTCTGTGCCACCACCATTTTGCTCTAACAATCGTATTACGCTCCTCACCTGCATCAATTTGCTTTTGGTATAGCTTTATTATCAAACCACTTAATGTCGGATTACTCCAATTGCCTCTTAAAATTTTACCGACCTTGGGTAACTTGAAATACTTGAACATTGCAGGTTCAATACTATAGGTTTTTTGATAAATAGTATTTTCATAGCCATATTGCCGATAAAACGTTTCTGACCATGGTGCTAAATTAGATAGCGAAACACCTTCGTCATGAAGATCTTCCAGTATTTCTTTCATTAGCCTGGAAATATCTCCATGGCCGCGATTTTCCGGATATGAGGAAACATAACCAATTCCTGACATTTTAATTTGATGATCAAAAATCTGACTTGCAAAATGAATTGCCATAATATAACTTGCAAGTTTACCATCATGAAAAATGCCATAACTGTTACTGTGCTGATAACAACTCATAAAATTATTATCTTTTTTCAGATCATTAGTTTTTAAAAAAGCATATTGAGTTAAAGGGACAACCTCATCTAATATTTCATTAGTTTTATCTAGTTTCATTAGTTTTCATTTCCTCAGCTAATATCTATTTTTACGTGCTTTATAGAATAGTTCAATGTTTGCCAGTCAATTCCTAACTATAAGTAACCAGCAGTTTTATAATACCGTTTTCATAAAAATTGATCTAGCTTAAATTAATTTGTCAATGTCACTTTAACTATACACATAATTATCTAAGCAGAATAATATTATTTTGGTCTAACGTATAGGAAGGAATTATTTTAAACGGCTTAACACGTTGAACTAATGAAAACTATTTAATTTTCTTTTTGAGGTAAAAATAGCGAACTGCAAAAGCCAATAATTGCAAAAGCCAGCATTAAAACAAAGCCCCAACGGTATCCAGTTGCTAGATTCGCAGTCGATGTACCACCTGCACACAAACTAATTACCAGCATTGATAATGCTGTGCCAAGTGAGCCACCTATTTGCCTGACTGTAGATGAACCCGCATTTGCATGTGCCGTCATGTGAGGTTCTACAACATTTATACCCGCAGTAAAAGTGGTCATCATGGTAAATGATATTCCCACCATACGTAGCGCGTAACATAAACTAATTAAAACAAGACTAGTATTGCTATTAAAAACAACCATTGGTAATGTGCCTAATAAAAGCATAGTAAAACCAAAAAGTGCCAATTTTTTAATACCAAACTTATCAAATAAAGTTCCTGAAACCGGATTGCAAATGATCATTAATAGAGCCCCTGGCATCATTACTAAACCAGAAGTTAATGCACTCTCTTGTCTAGTAGTTTGTAAATATAATGGTAAAACTAATTCAATTCCTACCATTGAAATATTGCTGATAGTACTTAGTAAAGTATCCAAGTCAAACTGTAAATTTTGAAAAACTCTAATATTAAGTAATGGTTTCTTCATATGTAACTGACGTCGACAAAATAACAAAATAATTAGTACACCAAGTGTAAAAAGAGCTGCTATTGCAATTGTAATTTTGCCAGTGTTCCCGATATCAGACAGGGAATACAAGATTAAGCCAAAGCCCAAAATAGATTCAATAAACGATATTAAATCAGTATTGCTTTTGCGCGGTTGAGTGATATTTTGAATACAAAATACAGTACAAATAGCTACCAACCCACTGGCAATACTTAAAATAATAAAAAGCATTTGCCAGTCTGCATACTTTAAGATTAATCCCGAAATCGTGGGACCAACAGCTGGACCAAATCCAATTACCAAGCCAGTGATTCCCATTGCCATGCCTCTTTTTGCAGGAGGAAACATAATCAAAATGACGTTTTGAATAAATGGCATTAAACTACCGGCCGCCACAGCTTCAATAATTCTGCCAACTAGTAATGTGGCAAAATTAGGAGCAAAAATACAAATGACTGATCCCGTAAAAAAGATTAGCATCATTGTTAAAAAGTTTTGTCTTAAATTAAATGATTCAAAGATCCACGCTGACATGGGAATCATTAGCCCTACGACCAATAAATAAGAAGTAGTAAGCCATTGAGCAGTGGATTGATTAACTTTAAACGTAGCCATTATTGTGGGGAGAGCGTTATTGAGAAAAGTTTCCGCTAGTAGCGAAACAAATGCTCCAAATAGTAAAACGGCCATCATTAAAGCTCTTTTTTTATTAGAAATATTTTTGATCATTTTAGTCCCTTCTTTAATGTAGCATGCTACATTTTTGCTAATAATAATTAGAAATTTGCAGAAATTTTATTTAAGACTTGTTCAAGTTCTGAAATTTCTTGCTTTGACAAGTCCTTAGTAATGCGCTTATTAATGTTTGTCATAATTGTCCGGATCTTAAAAATATTTTTGTCAATTAAATTAAAGCCTTCATTTGAAAGCTCTAACACAATTTGTCTTTGATCATTTTCTAAACGCGAAGTAGCAATTAATTTATTTGCTTCTAAGCGTTTAACTATTCCTCGAATTGTAGGATGACTTAGCACAAATGCATCTGCCACTTCTTTTTGGGTAATTTGCCGTGCTTTTGATTCATATAAATAAATCATCAGAGAAATTTGGGCACCTGTTAAAGAATAATCTCTAAATATTTCTGCAAACTGCTTGTTTAATTCCTTTTCAATCAAAGTATTCGCAATTTTAATTTTGGGACCAATTCGGTTCAAAAAAGCTGTCATATAATTTCCTTAGAAGTAAATCTCATACTAATATTTTATCATACTGTAGTATACTACACTTTTTTGTAATTAACATCTTTTTTAAACTCAATTCTATAAAATTGGTCCAACCACGAGTGTGGTAAAATTAAAACACTATATTAATAACAGAAAGGTCAAAAAGCAGTTATGACAGACGAACAATCTCCAGCATCATATCCCAAAATTTCTAGTAAGCATCACATGAAAATTCACTGGAAACAGTTTTTTAAAAGTCCGGATGATACTTTAGTCAAAGATATTACCCTAGTAGAAAAAGGGTCTTTAGTCGGCAGAATCGGTATAATGCTCCTGCAATGTGGTACTGGAGCCTGGCGAGTGCGCGATTCAATGAATACCATTGCAAGAGCACTCAAAATCACTTGTTCAGCCGACATTGGTTTAGTAACTATCAGCTATACCTGCTTTGACGTTGACAACAAGTCATACTCACAGACTCTTTCCTTACCAACTACAGAAGTCAATATGAATAAGTTAAATGAAATGGAAGAATTTGTCCGTAAATTTGAAACTGAAAATGATTATTGGACAATTGGAGCAGTTCACCATAAATTGAATCAAATTGAGCGCCATACTCAAAATTATCCTTTAATCATTTCCGCTTTGAGTGCCGGCCTGGCGTGTGCTAGTTTTATTTTTTTACTTGGTGGTGGCTTGCCAGAAATGTTTTGTACATTTTTAGGCGCTTTAGTTGGTAACTATTTACGCCAACTAATGGGTAAAAAGAAAATTACACTTGTTGCCAAAATAACTGTTGGTGTGGCAGTTTCCTGCACCGTATATTTCCTATGCTTTAAATTAGGAAAAATAGTTTGGGGTTGGAGCAGTAATCATGCTTATGGCTATATCGGCTCAATGCTCTACGTCATTCCCGGCTTTCCTTTTATCACATCTGGTCTTGATATGTCAAAACTTGATATGCGTTCAGGCCTTGAAAGACTGGCCTATGCTATCTTAGTCGTTATGATTGCTTCCATGGTAGGCTGGGGTACGGCTACCATGCTCAACTTATCACCGGGTGCTATGCCAAAACTAAATCTTAATCCGGCTTTACTGACAGTGCTTAGAATAATTGCCAGTTTTTGTGGCGTTTTTGGCTTTTCAATTATGTTTAATGCTAAATTATCAATGGCAACAGTTGCTGCCGTGATTGGTGCTCTGGCAAATACTCTGCGTTTAAGTCTAGTTGAATTCAACCATGTTCCGGCCGCTCTAGCAGCATTCACTGGAGCTTTATTAGCAGGACTAATTGCCAGTTTTGTCCGTGATAAAGTTGGTTTTCCCCGTATTGCGATCACTGTTCCCGCAATTGTCATCATGGTTCCCGGCTTATACATGTATCGCGCTGTCTTCAATTTTGGCATTACTAACATTAATGTCGGTGCTTATTGGATTATGGATGCTTTGATGATTATTACTGCCCTGCCAATCGGCTTATTAACAGCCCGTATTTTAACAGATGCAAAATGGCGCCATTGCGACTAAAATACTTAACTGGAATTTTTAATTATTTTACCTGACTATATTCTTAGCTATGCATTTTATTAGGAACATATAAACTAATACTACTTAATTTGTTCGTTTTTTACTCTATTTTTATTATAAAAATTGTGCTAAACTAAAATAATAAGCAAATATTAAGAACATTGTCTAAGGAGGATTACATGAGTTCAGTCGTCACACCAGAATTTACCCGGGGCTTGCCTAAAGCCGAATTGCATTTGCATATCGAAGGAACATTAGAACCGGAATTGAAGTTAAAGTTAGCCAAACGTAATCATGTGGATATAGGACAAACTACAATCGAAGATGTCCAAAAGACTTATAATTACCATGATTTAGCATCATTTCTAGCTGTCTATTATCCAGCAATGAATGTTCTACAAACTGAAGAAGACTTTTACGACTTGGCCTGGGCTTATTTAACTAAGGCTGCTGCCAACAATGTTCGACATGTAGAATTATTTTTTGACCCCCAAGCTCACACTAGCCGCGGCATCCCATTCGAAGTTGTACTCAATGGTCTTTATCGAGCTACTGTTGATGCACGGGCATTAAACGTTGATGCTCATCTAATCATGTGCTTTTTACGAGATTTTTCTAAAGAGTCTGCTAGAAAGACCCTGCAGGAAGGTCTTAAGTACCGTGATAAGATAATTGGCATTGGACTTGACTCTGATGAGCATAACAATCCGCCACTAAAATTTGCCCGCCAGTTTGAAGATGCAGCTGCGGCTGGACTGCACATCACTACTCACTGTGACATTGATCAAAAAGATTCAATTGAACATATTCGTCAGGCTTTAGAAATTATGGAAGTTGAACGGCTTGATCATGGCACCAACATTGTGGAAGATCCAGACCTGGTTGAACTAGCCGCCAAAAGACAGATTGGCTTAACTTCTTGTCCGTTATCTAACAGCTTTGTTTCACCAGAAATGAAGGGTAAAGAAGTAATCGATCTTTTGAATGCGGGAGTAAAAGTTTCCATTAATTCAGATGACCCTGCTTACTTCAAAGGCTACATCAGTGATAATTATTATGCTTTAGCACAAAAATTTGATCTGTCACAAGATCAAATCGTGCAACTTGCTAAAAATTCTTTTGAGACCTCTTGGATCAGTCAACGCCAAAAGCAATTATATTTAGCTGAAGTAGACCAATTTGTAGCACAATTTAATTAAGTTTCGACTGTAAATATCACACAAAAAAAGGTAGAGTTTTTTCTACCTTTTTTGCTACTACAGATTTTCATACCTTAAACTAATTGAATAAAATTTAACGTTATTTTGACCAATTGCTCTTAAACCGATTACTACACCTGTAAAAGGAGAATCACTAACTTCATTAGTAAAATGTCTGGTTAGCATACTGGTTTTAGCAATTTCAGTTTCATTATCCTTTAAAATCACACAATAATTTTCTTGCCTCATTTTTAAAATAAATCTGATTATTTTGCCTTTTAGTTTTACCTTTAGCTTCTGCTCAATTTTCAGGTCGCTATCTCGTTTGCCTATTTGAATTGTATTTTGCTCAGCATTATACAAAACTGCAAAATAATGTGTGTCATCTTTATACACAGTTAATCCGGCTAAACTCGCTCTCAGCTCTTCAGCCTTTAAGCAAAAAGAGAATTCACCGTTAAATTCAGTTTGCGCAAAACCAATAAAAGAAGGTGCAAGTTGGCTCACCTGAGACATCTTAAGAGGCAACGTATTAGCTTTTAATGTTAATTCGTCTTTTACAAGCTGGTAATGAGGCAATCCTACCACAGAAAGCAAATTATCTGCAGTAAAGTCTTCCTCACTATGTGACTGCAAATTAGTTTTTAATGGCGCGGCCACATTAACTGTTGCCTTGCCCATTTTTTCATTTTTATTAACTTCAATTTTGTTGGCATCCCAAGTGACAGGCAATAAAATTGTTTCACGTCCTAGTAAGGTGCGATGAATATGGGGCGGCTGTCTGGTCGCAAGTGCAACCAGACAGAATCTTTCTTCATCTATTTGAACTATATCCGCATGACCAACGCACTGAAGCTCATTTTTGTAATCGCGGTTTGTCAAAATGGGATTATTTAGGACGCTGTGGTAAGGCCCATCAATGTTATCAGCAACTTGCATAGTTACCATATGGCCTGAACGAGTTCCTCCTTCTGCTAACAGGAGCCAAAATTTACCATATTGATAATAGATATGAGGGCCTTCAGGATCACGACCCCCAGTGCCATAACTAATTATTTTTTCCTCACTTAATATTTTTCCAGTATCCGGATCTAGCAAAAATTGCATTATTTTACCAGCTTCTGTCATTTGCAGATAACACTTATCATTCAAAAAGGTTAAGGAAGGATCAATGCCGACTCCCTCTTTTAGCCAAATAGGTTGCGACCAGCCTTGAGTGGGATTTCTGGTTTTGACAATAAAAGTGCCTCTAGGTACAAAAGCACAAACAATATAAAAAATACCATCATGAAAACGAATAGTAGGAGCAAAAGCGCCAAGAGAGTTTTTAAGATTGCCATACGGATAATGTTTTGCAGTGCTTTTATCTATCACGTGACTTACCAAGCGCCAATTTAGCAAATCATTGCTTTGATAGACCGGTAACCCGGGTAGAAACTCAAATGTTGAGGTAACTAAATAGTAGGTATCGCCAACTTTACAAATACTGGGGTCAGGATGAAAACCTCTTAAAACTGGATTTTTGTATTTCATAGTTATTCTTTCTTAATTAACTTTTTACTAATCAACTAAGGTAAAATCCTGTGCCAAACAGTCCCGTGAATTACTGCCGATATATAGAGTAAATTCTCCGTTTTCTAAAACTTTTTCACCTGTATTATCAAAGAAAGTCAATTGCTTAGGACTAATGTTAAAACTGACAGTTTTTTCTGTATGAGCTTTGATAGCTATCCTCTTAAAATCAATTAGCCTCTTTACCGGCTGCACAATCGAGGCTACTTTGTCGTGCATATAAAGCTGAACTGTTTCCTCACAATACCAGTCACTGTCATTTTTTAGCATAACTTTAGCTACAATTTGTTCATCATGATGCAGTTCTTTTTTATCTAACGTCATCTTTTCATAGCTGATATGACCATAAGATAGGCCATAGCCAAATGGATATAGAGGTTCAGCAGGAGCATCCAAATATTTTGATAAAAAGCGGCCAACATGTTGCGAATCATGAACAGGACGGCCAGTTGACAAGTGATTGTAATAAAGCGGTTCTTGTCCTGAACTGTACGGAAACGACATTGTCAGCCTTCCAGAAGGATTGGCTTTGCCGAATAAAATATCTGCGATTGCTGCTCCACCTTCGGTTCCGGGGAACCAGCACTCAAGTATACTGTCAACTTTGTCTTTGACGTTTGTTAACACTAGTGGGCGGCCACTAATAATTAAGAGAACTAATTTTTTACCCAAAGCAGAAATTTTATTGACCAAATCTAACTGATTGGCTGGCAAAGAAAGATTCGTTTTTGAACCCGCTTCTCCGGCTTCAAGAGTGCTTTCTCCCATCGCCAAGATCACGACATCTGATTCTCGGGCTGCTTGAAGTGCCAATTTGTTATTATTCTTTTCTTCCTCTTCAGTTGAAATGACCTGAGAAATTGCTTCATCAGACGGAAAACCCATTTCTTGCAGCATCTGGCGACTACGATTAATATCCGTTCCCTTAGCGGTTTTAATATCGGGCACATAACGTTTCAGTCCCTCAAAAATTGAAACGCTGTCTTTAGGTTCGCCATGTACAGCCCACATTCCTAGCAAAGAATGTTCGGTACTGTATGGTCCTATCAACGCAAATTTCTCATTTTTGTTAAGTGGTAAAACGTTATTTTTATTTTGGAGCAGTACCACGGCTTCTGTAGCAATTTTTCTGGCCAGATTCCGTTTATCTTCGGATAAAACACTGGCCTTTTCTCTAGCAAGCGATGTTCCCCGATAAGGATCTTCGAACAAACCAAAGTCATTTTTCAATGATAAAACGCGCCAAACGGCTGCATCAATTTTCTTTTCGTCTAATTGACCATTAGTTACAAGCTGCTTTAAACCGTTAGCATAACACGGCGATTTCATATCTATGTCGACAGTAGCATTCAAAGCTTTATAGGATGCATCAACTGTATTTGCAGCAAATCCATGTTTAACCAGTTCATAAATTGAAGCATAATCGGAGATAATGATGCCCTTAAAGCCCCAAACTTTTCTGAGCAAATTATCTAACAATTTCTTATCTGCAGTTGACGGAACGCCATTTAAAGCTGTCAAAGAAGTCATTGCTAATTTAGCACCAGCTTTTACCGCTGCTTTATAAGCAGGCAGATAATTCTGATAGAGGTTGCTAATTGACATATCAACGGTATTGTATTCTCTGCCAGACTCAACTCCACCATAACCGGCAAAGTGCTTAAAGCAGGCGGCCACACCTTTATTTTCCTCTATTTTTTCCTGAAAACCTTCAACCATTGCTTCAGCATATTTAGAATTAAGGTATGGATCCTCACCGGGAGACTCTAAGACCCTACCCCATCTGGCATCATGCACGGTATCAAGCATAGGAGCATAAGCAACCTGAATACCAGCAGCTGAAGCTTCATCGGCTGCTGTAGCAAAAGCCTTCTTTATAATTTCTGGGTTCCAAGTTGCACCTAGGCCTAAGGGAATTGGATAAATTGTTTTATAACCATAAATTACATCAGACATAAACATGACAGGAATATGATGCGGCTGTCTGGCCATCTGTTGGTCCTGTACTTTTCGAGTAGTCTCAGCTCCCGCAACGTTGAGAACCGATCCGGTTAAGTCAACCATTTCCTGTGAAATACCTAATTTATCTCGCGGACCGTATGAAATATCGTTTGCTTGAAAAAATTCCCCAGATAATTGAATTAACTGCCCAATTTTTTCGTCAAGGCTCATATCCTTCAGCAATAGTTTTAATTGTTTTTCTTCCATAATGTATACCTTCTAATGAAAAAGAGGTTGATTGCAACCTCTTCTATTATATAGTTATTTAGCTGCATTTTGTTCTTGTGCTAAGGCTTTCTTATCGGCTCTTCTAAACCACGGGTACCATAGAATAGGCGAAATTACTAACTGAATCAGTAGAACCAAAATAACAATTGAAATATGTCCACCTAATAATGCGTGCACGCCCAGTGGCAATCCAAATACTGCCTGAGCACCCGTACATCTGGCAACTATGCCTACTTTGGTTAATAAGCCAGCTATCATGACCACAATAGCATTATTTGTCACAAACGGCACAAAGAAATCAAAATTAAGAACTAATGGAGTACCAAAAATTACAGGCTCAGTAATTCCAAACAAGGCAGGCACAATTGAAATTTTACCCAAAGTCTTATATCTCTGACTCTTAGCAATAAAAAGCATTAGTAAAACTAGACCTAAAGCTGTTCCGCCCCAAGTGTAAAAATTAAAGAAGGCATAGCCATAAATGTTAGGAACAGGACGACCGGCTTTGTATGCTGTTAAGTTTTGCATATCAAGTGCCATCCAGATAGGAACAACAATTGGTGTAATTACATTTGTACCGTGAATACCAAAGAACCAGACTAATTGTTCAATTAAACAAATTAGAACCATAGCCCAGAATGAACCACCAATATGCTGTAAAGGTGCTTGAATAATAGTAAAAATTAGTTGGTGAAAACTGCCAAATGGAGTAGCACTAAAGCCCAAGGCAACAATTGCAAAGAATACACCTAATAATAAAGTAGGGATTAAAGCGGCAAAAGTATCAGATACCATTGGCGGAACTCCAGCCGGCATTTTAATAGTCCACTTGTGCTGCTTCATGTAAACATATGATCTACCCACAACAATACCAACTATGATTGCTGAAAAAAGACCATCTGCGCCAATCCAGGTAACTGGAATCGCTGCAACATTTTTGATATTTCCAAGTGGTGTAATGATCAAAAATGACATTAACGAAATTATACCTGCGCTGGTGCCGTCATCATCTTTGAGAAACATCTCCGCAATGTGTTTAGCCATCAGAAACGCAACATATAAAGCAATAGCACCAATAGTTACTGAATTGACAAAACCCATAATTTTTGCCAGCTGCAACATTTTCCACTTGCTGGCATAAACCGCAATCAAAGTCGCAAAAGACCCGATGATCATCGGCCCTAAGGTGGCCATCATTGCGCCCATAACTGCTTGCAGGTATTTATTATTTCCTACCCTGTCAAACCACGGTTGCATTCTTTGAAAAAACTTTGTCATCTTTTCTTTCATAAAAAACTCCTCCTTTTTGCTCCCGTTATTTCATTAATTATGGTAAAGCGATTTCAGATGTGTTAAAATACATTTTCCAGAGGAAAAAGCTGTAAAATAATGACCTTTCATTATATCATTATGCGAGATGATAACAATGTCCTATATCCAACATGAAAAAATCAGCAATTCTAAAAAGTTGCCTTTTAAAATATTTAATTTTCACGCTCATAATTTGAATAGGGTAATTCCTTTACATTGGCACCAAAGTACTGAAATACTGTACTGTGCTCAGGGTAAACTCGAAGTAAAATTAAAAAATCAAAGTTATTTGTTGGGCAAAAATGATTTTGTGGTAATTAATCCCTATCAAATTCACTCAACAAAAAGCCCACAACAAAACTGGGTATTATGTATTCAATTACCACTGCCTTTTTTAAGCGAGATGACTAATAAAGAATTTTTACATGAATATGTTTTTAACGCTAATTCATGCATTGAAAAGTCAGGGAATGACCAAGAACTTATTGCAACATTTGCCAGCATTATTAGTTTACAAAATAAAAAAAGCAACTTAGTTACTAACCTCAAAATTATGACAGAGGTGATAAACGTTATTCGCATTCTGACTGAATACTATGCTCAAGAAAGTAAAACAATCGAGGAAGAGAGTAATATCAATTTTATAGAAGAGCTTACTAAATTCATATTAAAGCACTACCAGCATGAGTTACGAATCAATGATATTGCGCAACACTTTTGCTACTCAAATGGTTATACTTCAAGGCTAATAAAGAAAAATTTAGGTACTTCCTTTTCCGACCTTTTAAGATTAGTCAGAATTAACAAGGCAATTGATTTGATGAACTCTTCCTCCAAGTCTTGGTTAGAAATCTCTGAATTAACAGGCTTTATGACATATCGTAATTTATATAATGCTTTTTATTCCGTCTACCAAATGTCACCTAGTCAATTTAAAAAGCAAAATAAGTAACATATTTTTTCATTTAACCAAAAAAAGACTAACTCACATCAAAACTGGAGTTAGTCTTTTAACTTGGGGTATTATTTTTTTATTTTAGGAATTATTTTTTGCTTTTTTATTCCTTAGCCGCAATTGCTTTGATGGCATTACGGCCTGAAAAGATACAGTAACCTGCATGTGTGCCAGGAACATTAACACCATAAGTATCACCATATAGAACAGCAGATCCGTCACCACCGATAGCATACAAACCTGCAATAGGTCTGCCTTTAGTATCAAGTACTTCATTGTTAATGTTAACACGGAGTCCATCACCAGTAGTGTAGGCACCAACACCCAATTCAATAGCGTAAAACGGTCCTTTGCCATCAACAGGCAACAGATATTTAGCGGGTTTATGAAAATCGGTATCTTCACCGTTTGCCGCCATCTCATTGTAGTGTTTGACGTACGCAACTAAGTTAGGAGTATCAATTTCTTGAGCTAGCTCCTCCAGCGTTGCAGCTTTGTGCAAGTACTGGTGACCTTCTTTTTCAGCTTTGGCAATATCATCACGTAAAGTTGGGTATCTATCTTCTGGAACAAATGGTTTCATTGATCTTGGGTACGATTTATCAGTAAAGTCATCCAAAATCTTTTGACTAAAGATGCAGAAAACCCGGTCCTGGCGGTTCATTGCGTTACCTTCGTTAGCCCAGTTTACAACTGCTGCACTTTCATCGACAAAACGCTCGCCTAATTCATTAACCCACATTTGCGGCTGGTCACAAACTGAACTCCAGATAGCTGTCCCCCAGAGCTTGAATGATGGGATAGTCTTATCTTTTAGCTGACCACCAAACATCATTGCCATGCCGGTGAAGTACTTTTTAGCGCCCAACTTCCAGGCCAATCTCAAACCGTCTCCCGTATTTTTACCAGAGTTAACTGGAATAATGTTATCAGGATTTTGGTGAGGCGTACTTTCTAATAATTTTTGGTCGTTCAGATAACCACCTGTAGCCAAAACCACATTCTTGGCAGTAACAACTGTAGCAGTTTTTTCTACCACATTAGTCAGAGTAACATCATAAGTGCTGTCAGCATTTTGTTTTAAGTCAGTTACTCTTGTTAAAGTAAGAATCGTAATCCCCTTATTATTAGCATACGGCTCTAGGCCATTATGAATAGCATCATGACCCTTGCCTTTAAACAAGTGCCAGGTCCGGGCGCCAGAACCCAGGTTTGCTACCATACCAATTTCAGCACCATGCTCCTCAAGCCAAGAAACATTTTTACCGGCATTGTCGATATATTTTTGCCACATTTTACCGTCTGCCTTGTAATGCGAATAAGTCAGTTCTTCTTTAAGCAAATCTGCCTTGTTCAGAACAGCATTATCCTTTTTTTGCAATTCTGAATCGGCAGCAAAAACACCTTCAACATAGTTACCAGTGCCACCAGTTGTTTTACCTTTTTCAACCAGCAAAGTTTTCAAATTATTGTCAACAGCTTCATCTGCAGCAGCAAAACCGGCAAGTCCAGCGCCAACAATTACTACATCATATTTTTCTTGTGTCATATTCTCTTCCTCAAGTAAAAAATCAGGCACAAACCAGTTTTTAAAATTTATACCTGATTAAATAAAACTATTTACCAGCTTTAGCAGTTTCCGCCGCATCAATCCCGGCTAACCTACCAGAAATATAAGCAAAGCCTAAAGTACCACCTTCAAAGTCAACATAAGCCTTGCCATACATTCCAGAGGCATCGGCACCAGCTACGTAAAGGTTAGGTACAGGTTCACCTTTTGGAGTCAAAGCGTGCATTTTTTCATCAATGGTTGCACCACCAAGAGTTCCTAGGTTACGGGCAATAAATTTCACAGCGTAAAATGGTCCGTTTTCAACTGGAATCATTCTCTTGGTATCAGAGAAGAATAGATCATCTTCACCCTTCTTCTTAGCGTCATTGTATTGCTCAACTGCTTTTGCCAAATTTTCCTTGTCAACGCCCATCTTTTCAGCTAATTCAGCAATTGTATTACCAATAAATACAACGTTAGTTGCAGCCAGCTTATTTAACAGTGCAGTAAAGTCTGTCTTTTCATGTTCATGCTTAATATTTTCTTCAGTATCTGTTGGATAATTAAATTCCATGTAGAACTGGCGGTGATTCTTCCACTTGCCATAGTGATCTTCTATTGCAACTGTGCCACCTTCTTTGATCTTATCAAGCATTGCCTGATCAAAGACAACGAATTCAGTTTGTTGTGGTTGTTCTGACAACTCAGCACCATGAACAGCAAAGTCTAATGCATGGGTTTCGCTGGCATAACGCTGACCACGATTATTAACACGCAAGTTTGGAAAGTCAGCTAGCGCATTAAGAGGCATCCAGTTGGGGCCGACAAGTTTAACCATTTCACCGATATCTTTATTGCTAAATGTTTGCCAGAAGTAATGAGTTGAACCGTTGATATGATGAGCGGTTCCTGCATCCCAGGCCATATTCAAACCGTCACCGGTATTTTGCAAAACCTGTCCTTGCGTGCTGACATCTCCCAGGTATTCCTTACGCATTTCAGGGTTACCACCAAAGCCACCTGTAGCAATAACAACTTTCTTAGCGTTAACGTGAAGAGTTTCTTCGTCGCTTTCAGCAATTAAACCAACAACTTTGCCATCATCTTGCAGTAATTTTTTACCAGCAAAGCCAAAGTACATCTTACCACCAATTGACTTGAATTTTTCAATTAGTTTAGTTACTGCCTTAGTGCCGCCTTCTTGATAGCCATGAAGGGTAGCAGGCATGCCAATATGATCATAGCTGCCACCAGTACCAGCATCAACCAGTTTCATAATTGCGCCGTTTTCATTTAACCAATCAACGGTCTTACCTGATTCATCGATAATACGGCGCACAAGAATTGAGTTCATGTAACCTTGAGAAGCGTCCATGTATTCGTCATAAAGCCACTTCTTGGAAACGACTGCATCTTGGTCTTTTTGTTGTTGACTGTCGCCTGCAAACATTCCTCCGGCAAACGTACTTGCACCAAGTGGAGAAATAGTTTTTTCAAATAAAGCTACCTCTACGCCATGTTGCCGTGCAGCTAAAGCAGCTGCTACACCAGCACCACCGGCACCAACCACGGCGACATCAACGTCAATAGTCTCTTCTTTCTTACCGGCAGCTTGACCACCATTTTCTTTAAGAGCATCATAGTCAACACCGGCTTTATCAAGGGCTTCTTTTACGCCCGCAATAATCCCGCGTGAAGTTTCAGAAGCTCCAGAAACAACGTCAACATCAACTGATTGCTGGTCAACAATCTTTTGCGCCATTTTCTTAAATGCATTGTCAGCCAAACTGTCTGGCGCATATTTATCTAATGGTTTAACATTAACAATTTTATCTGTGTCAACCTCAACTTCAAGGTTAATTTGACTTTCTTTACCTTGACCCGAGCCAGTGTATTTGCCCGGATTTGCAGTTATTTTTTTGGTCATTACAAAATTCCTTTCAAAATCGAATCAATTATTTACCACGTGGAGCATTTTTAGCAGCATTAGCATCAGGTAAAATACCGATAAAAATTGCTGTCATCATTAAAACAATACCCTGAATGATAAAAGTCAACATAAAGTTACGTCCAGCAATCATTGAGATAATAACTGGGATACAATATGAAAACAGTAACGAAACAGTACCGATCAAACCACCTGCTGAACCTGCATATTTTGGCCCAATTTCAGGGAATGTGATCGGCATTGCCTGCATCAAAGGACCGGTCATCGCACCGAATAATCCACCAAGTACTAAAGAAATGGTTAGTGGCAATCCTAGTGGAATGAACCAAGTAAGTGCAATTAACAGACCGGCAATCAGAGTTACGGTAATCATAATTGGTTTAGCTTTTTTAGCTTTGCCAATTAGTGCAGGACCAAATAATGAACCACAAAGACTACCAATGGTAGCTATAGCAGCGATATTATTTCCTTGAATGGTAGACATTCCTCTTGCGGCAAAAGCTGGTGGCATAATATTAGAGAAAGCTTCACTTGCTCCCATTCCGACACCAACACTGATAGCGACAATCCAAGTCTTTTTACTGTGTGCAGCTTCTTTAAAGAAATCAAGGGATGATTCAGCTTTTCCTTGCTTAACTTGCGGTTGGGGAATTTCTTCACCCTTAGGGGCATCTTTTATGAAAAGCAGCCAGCAAACTGTCAGAACTAATAATAAGCTTGCTGAAAATGTAAAGGCTGCCTTTACGCTTGGAAACAGAGGACTGGTAATACGAGTTAAGATAATACCTACACTAGCCGAAGCAAAGAACACACCCATAGCTAAATTAGTATCCTGCTTAAACCAAATACCAAAAATCTTGATAGTATTCGCATTTAAAAGTGCCATATACACGCCAAACAATAACAACATGATCATCATGGTGACAAAATTGGTGGCAATTATACGGCCATATGCACCGAATAAAGAAATAATAAGTCCTACTGAAACAATTTTCTTAGCACCGAATTTATCTGCAAGTGAACCAGCAGGAATACTTAAGAAAACTGCGACCAACATTGGTGCCATTGCCAAACTTTGAAACTGTGCTGTTGACAGATGCAAAGCCGGAATAATTTGAACAGCTAATGTTGAAATTTGAAATTGAATGTAATTACTCGTTGCATCAAGCAAAGCCACAATCGCTAAAATTACCCATCTGTAACTAGAAAGCTTAGGTAACTGTTTTTCATCCATAATAAATTAAAACTCCTTTTGTGATTAAAACTAATTTTCAGCGGCATATTGTCCAGCTAAACGGCCGAATGTTTGAGCATGGCTGCAAGTAAGACCTGGAACACGGTCTGGGTAACTGCCCCAGAAGAAACCACCACTGGCGTTACCAGCCGCATACAAATGAGGAATTGGCTTACCCATCTTATCAATTACTTCCATCTTAGTATTGATACGTAAACCATCTAGTGTGGCCAGCAGGCGGCCACCCATAATAACGCCATAGTATGGCGCTTTATCTACTGGGAATAATCTGAATTTTTCTTTACCAAAATCAGTATCTACGCCCTTGGCACACATCTCGTTATAGCGTTTAACACTGTTAACCAAGTTATCTTTTGGTAAGTTCAATTTTTCAGCCAATTCTTCAATGGTATCGGCTTTTTGAACCATGCCATCATCAATTCTGCGTTGAATCTCAGCCTTATTTTCTTCAGTATTGTAAATACCAGGCCAGCCTAAACGTGAGCAGCCTTGAGTCTTGAACTGGGCCAAGTGATCCATAGTATCCTCTGACCAAATTTGTGCTTCCAGGTATCCCGGCTGCTTGGCCATTGCATTAATATCAAATTGGTAAGGCACACTTTCGTTACCAAAACGTTCACCGTTCAGGTTAACTTTAAGCATAGGATAGGCACCCATCCAGAAATAGCCGGGACCCTTAAAGTCAATTTGATAATGTTCTTCAGCGTTGGTACCAACAGGAACAGCACCACGGTCAAAAATAATTTCTGCTGGTTCTTCATCACGAGCTGCTCCCACTTTAAGTCCTGCCAGAATACCGGAACCATCATCACGCGGACCATCAGAATAAACGTTTTTCTTGTAGCCAAGCGGATCCCACTTCTTCATTAATTCAACGTTGCCGCCATAGCCACCTGTACAAATAATGACACCCTTGGTAGCCTGATATGTCGTTTTTTCACCGCTATCACGAGCGCTGGTAATCACGCCGGTTACCGCACCGCTGTCATCAGTGACAAGTTCTTCAAGCTTAGTATTGTATTTAAGAGTTACTCCTAACTCCTTAACTTTATCAATTACCCAATCACCATAGTGAGCCCAGCCATTGTCAGGTGTTGCAATTGCAAGTTCAGTGTTAAAAGCGGTGTTAACAACTGTTTCATAATACGCATCTTTTTGTGGTCTCAAGACGCCGCCATTTGGTTTTAGAATGTTATCTTCCAGCCAGTTAGCTGTTTCATCAGCATGATTTGCCCAGGTCCAAAGTAGACGCTCATCAACATTATCTTGGAAAAATAAAGTTAAAAAGTTCATTAATTTAGCTTTATCAACCTTAATACCTGCCCGTTTTTGAGCATTACTATTCAGAGCGGCAAAGAAAGAACGGTAGAGAAATTGTGAACTGCCCTGTTTATCAATTAACAGAACTTTAGCTCCTTTTTCTGCCGCGGCACATGCTGCCATACCACCGGCATTACTGGCACCAGCGATAATTACGTCATAAGTATTTTCCATTTTTGTCCCTCACTTTTTAAAACTAATTTTTCAATCGCTTACATGATACTATGAATCAAGTGATTCTTTTCACGCATTTCAGAATTGAAGATTACAAAATGGAATGCAGATATTATGTTTTTGAAAGTTAACGCAAAAAAGCTTGCAGTATCAACATTTATATGTTGACTGCAAGCTCTTCAAAAATCACTTTCAGTTGTGAATTACTTATTTTTATTTTCAAATAAATATTCGTTTATTGCTGATTTCAATGTGCCTACTACTTTTTCAAGTACAGAATCATTGGTAAAGCTTTCCATGTATGCAATACCATAAGGCGAAATCTCATGATAATCAATGGGAATATATTTAATTCCCTCTGTTTGATAATCTGCAATGAAATTAGGTAAGATGCCATAACCCCAACCTCCGCGAACATAAATATCCATTGCCAAAAAGTCTTGTACAAATTTAATATGATCCATCCCCAATTTATTGATTAGGGCAGTTTGAAAATTTAATTGCACATTTAATGAGCTATTTGGATCAAGTAAAAATAAATCCTGACCAACCAAATCAGAAATATTAATCTTAGACTTTTCAGCCAATTTTGAACCTTGAGGACATGCAATAACTACTTTACCCTGAACCATTGGTTCAAAATTGATGTCTTCAATGATATCAACATCTTCTCGAGCAATTGCACATAGGTCTACATGATGATTGAGAAGTTCACCAATTGAATTATTAAGAACAAAAACAAATTGAATATTTAGGTTGCTACCAGATTCCCGCAATTTACGCAAAAAGATTGGTAAGATTTTTTGCTCAAATGGTGTATCACAAACTCCTATCCGCACAAGGGTTTCTGGATCATTCTTCTTACTCTGTAAATAGGCAACGGTGTAGTCCATATCGTCTACTACGTTTCTGGCCACACGATAAAAATATTTGCCGGCATTTGTTAATGAAATCCGATGATGCGCCCGATTAATTAAAGTTACCCCGATGGTATTTTCAAGATCTTTAATATTTTTAGAAACTGCTGATTGGGAAAAATTTAGCTGCTCAGCTGCGATAGTAAAACTTGAATTATCTATAGCCTTGATAAAACAACGTAATTGAGTAAAATTCATTTTTATTACCTCATTAAAAATCTCAATTTAATTTCTGTATATATTATACTAAAAACTTTTAATATAAAAATACGGGCTTTACTTTATCCAATTTATTTTAGTGTATACAAAAAGGCCATTTAGCGCAAATGGCCTTTTTAAAAACTGTTACTTTATCTTACTTAGCGCATCATTAACCGCATCTTTGAGACCGCGTGATGAGCTTGAGGCACCGCTGACTGCATCAACATCAACGGTATTTTCCTGAACCATTTTGGCAGGTAAAGTCTTGATAGCTTTTAAGCCGTAGTCATCTGATTCAGCTTGCTTCAAAACTTCAATATTCTTTAAGTTCTTTTGTTCATCAACAGTTACCCGGACAACTATTTCATCACCCATACCTTTAGTTGATTTACCAATATATTGGTTTGCCCCGGTTTCATAGGTTTCGTGTTTAAGATCTGAAGTTAAGTGCTTTTCAGGCATAGTAGCACCGCTTGCTGCATCAGTAGTTGCAGCAGCTTTTGGTTTAGCCGCATTTTCTCCAGCAATCTTGCCCCAAATTAAGCATTCTGCCAAATTATTGCCGCCTTGGTATTGGTTAGCACAGATACCACCAAGTTCACCGGCAGAATAAAGATTAGGAATCGCTTTGCCTCTGGTATCCAAAATTTCGGCATTCTTATTTCTTCTAGGTCCGCCTTGCGTATTGAGCATAGTTTGTTCTAGTCTGACAGCATAAATTGTGTTACCAGTAAATGCACGTAAAGTTGCTGGGTCTCTTCTAAATTCGGGATCATCTTGCTTTTGACATGCTTGATTGAAACGATTGAGGGTGTCAGACAATACTGCCGGTTCAACACCAATTTTATCGGCTAATTCGGCAGCAGTGTCAGCTTTGATAACATTTTCTGTGTATGGTTTGTAATCGCCAATAATTTTATCGCTATCTAATTCATGCTTTTTAGTTTCATCAAAAATCAAGTATGGGTGCTCTTGATTTAGCGGCACTTTCCATTGACCATGATTCTTGATATGGCCGTGGCGGTTTTCTTCTGCTTCATTAAAGTATCTGGTACCGTCATCACCTACAACAAAGGCACTACCGCTAGCGACCGCTTCATTTTGAGGCCCTAGCATTAAGCGACCACGTTGTCCCGCTGGCACCGCAAAAGCCATACCATGAAGTAACCCCAAAGACTCATAATTATGTAAATGCCAAAAGTCAGCGCCAACTTCCTGGGCCATTCTCAGACCGTCACCTTTGTTATAAAGGGTGCCTAAAGGTGCCAGCCTTTTGGCGCCAATAAAGTCTTCGATCATTCTTTGGTTATTTTCAAAACCACCGGTAGTCATGACAACGCCATTTTTGGCCTGAATTTTGAGCAATTTGCCATCACGCTTAATCACTACACCGTAAATCTTTTTCGTTTCCGGATCTTGAATTAGTTCTTCTGCAGGTGTGCTGTACAAAACATCTATTTTGTCTTGCCGCTTCACTACCTGCTCTTTTAAAATCTGCCATAAGGAAGCATCAAACCAATGCTTAGTGACAGTGGTGAAATCATAGGACTTCGAGCCTGGAAATTCCGGAAATTCCCTGAAAGCATAACTTTTATCAGGGGCATATTCCTTAGCACTATTTGGTTTAACACCCAAATATTTAGAAACATATTCAGGAATGTGCACCATCCCATCAACATAAGTATCAATCATCTCTTCGTCAAGTTCCATTGGCGCCGTTAGTTTCTGATAATACTTTTTCAGCTCATTAAAGTCATTGCCAGTACCAATTAATTGGGCAGAATAACGGGTATTACCACCTTCGTGCCCTTCAGGAGCTGCATCAACCAGTAGCACTTTGGCATCATGATCAGCCGCAAACCGAGCAGCAGTGGCACCAGCGCCACCAAATCCTAAAACAACAACATCATAATTTGCATCCCACGCAATATTCTTTTGATAAATCATGGTAATCTCCTTAATATAAATCGCTTTCATTTATCAAATTAATTTTATCACATTATATTTTTCCAATATATACTATTCAAAAAACAATAATCATTATTAATAAAACTCATTGACCTCATCTGTTAAAACAACTTGACTTAAAGTTTACGTTAAGGGTTAAAGTAATCTTATTAAATCAAATATAAAGGAGTTAAAAAAATGGACGATCATAAAAGTGATGTGCAAGATGGTATTTTTGCTTTAGGTGCAAAAAATACTGCTTATCAAAAATATTTTAAAGGTCAAAGCTATCTGCAGAGTTTAGTCAGTGATCCTAATATTAATGTCAGCGTTTCAAATGTTAGTTTTGAACCCGGTTGTCGCAACAACTGGCATCAGCATATCGGTGGCTTTCAAATTTTACTGGCTACTGCCGGTGTAGGCTGGTATCAAGAAGAAGGTAAGCCAGCACGCAAACTGCACCCAGGAGATGTCGTCGTAGTTCATGACAGTGTCAAACATTGGCATGGTGCTACCAAGAACAGTTGGTTTGCACATATAGCTATTACTGCGGGAACGCCTAAATGGTTGGAACCTGTTACAGATGAAGAATATGAGAAACTGGAGGACTAAAAATGAAAAAACAGACTGCTGGTAGAGATAAACTAGGTGATTTTGCACCTAAATTTGCGGAATTAAATGATGATGTTTTATTTGGTGAAGTTTGGTCAAGAGAAGATAAATTATCTGCACGCGACCGTAGCTTAATTACCTGTGCTGCATTAATGGCACAAGGCGCTTTTCCCCAACTTAAATCACATATGATTATGGGCAAAAAGAACGGTATTTCCAAAGACGAAATGGTGGAGTTGATTACCCACTTGGCCTTTTATTGTGGCTGGCCTAAAGCATGGTCTGCATTTGGTCTGGCGCAAGAGGTTTTCACTGATTAAAACTGTTAACATAAACGACTGGTCTGTTTGCTCATATGACGGGCAAATTTGTCTTAAATTTGAGGGTCATATCACTGCTTTGTCCGGCTGTTTTTTTATGTCTAAAAACTTTGACCGTTGAAGGTATCAGCAGCTGAAAATTTATGTTACTCTTGATGGGTATTAAAAGAAATTACGGGAGTATAACGATCATGAGCAAAAAAATTTTAATTTTACACACTGGTGGCACCATTTCAATGTCAGAAGATGAAAATGGCAAAATTAAGCCCAACAGTCAAAACCCATTAGCTGACTTGTCTTTAAACGTTGATGATGACGTGCAGTTAGTTACAGAAGAAATTTTTAATTTACCCTCGCCCCATATGACTCCTGAGCGTATGTTACAGCTCTCCTTGCGTATCCGCCAAGCTGAAGCAGAAGGCTTTTTTGGTGCAGTCGTGACTCATGGCACAGATACTTTAGAAGAAACAGCCTTATTTTTAGACCTAACCATCTCCAGCAAAATGCCTGTGGTAGTAACCGGGGCCATGCGTTCTTCTAACGAAATTGGCAGCGACGGCCTGTACAATTTCAGGACTGCAATTATGGTAGCCAGTTCTGCTGCTTCCATCGGTAAGGGCGTTGTAGTAGTCATGAATGATGAAATTCATCCAGCCCGCTATGTCACCAAAACTCATACCACAAATGTAGCTACTTTTCGGACAGCCACTTTTGGTCCAATTGGCGTTGTTTCAGAAGGCCACGTCAATTATGTGCAAACTATTAACCCGCAGCAACATTTACCTATTGATCATGTCGTTGCAAATGTCTATCTGGTAAAGGCTTATGCAGGAATGGGACCAGAAATTCTGCAAGCCTTGAACAAACCGACAACTAGAGGAATAGTTATTGAGGCTTTAGGTGCCGGCAACATGCCGCCACAAACACTGCCAGCACTGCAAAAATTGCTTGATAATAATATTCCGCTAGTTCTGGTTTCACGCTGCTTTAACGGTATCGCCGAACCAGTCTATGATTACGAGGGTGGCGGTGTTGGCTTAGCCAAAATGGGCATTATCTTCTGCCGCGGCCTTAATGGTCAAAAGGCCAGAATTAAACTCTTAGTGGGCTTAAGTGCCGGACTTCATGGTGAACAATTAAAGAAATACATTAATAAATAAATCAGCAATGAAAACCATCCTCATATGAAGATGGTTTTTTGCTTGCAAAAATTAATAATTATTTGTAAAATGACCGTTGGTCATTATTGAATGAAAGGAGCAGAAAATATCATTATGTATGTCTTAACTCCCAAAGAAAAAGAAGCTAAAAAGCAGCTAATAGCGGCTGCTGCCAGTAAATTATTTCAAAAAAATGATTTTAACCAAATATCCATGGCGCAAATTGCACATGAATCAGGCGTAGCCAAAGGCACACTATTTAATTACTTTAAAACCAAAGAAAACATCTTTATGTATCTGCTGCTTTCTGGTTATCAAGACTACCTCAAAGAAGTACGCCAGCGTTTTCAAAAAACTGCAAGTCTCACTTCTTGGAATGACTTCACTGCTTTTTTATTAGAACAAAATCACCTGTTAATACGTGAAAGGCCCGATTTATTGCGGCTTAACGCATTACGGGGGCCAATTTTAGAAGCAGCGGCTGACAGAGAACAAACTTTGGCCGGTCGGGAAAAACTATATGAAATAAACCAGCAACTGGGACAGGCGATTGCTGCAAGAATCACACTATTAAGCGTTAAAGAGGCCAGTCACCTTTTTATTATTCAAAGCGCCATAATTAGCGGACTCATGAACATGATGAACTTGGACGAATTTCATCATGACCAGTTACCCGTTGATTTTAAGGGATTTCAAATTGATCTCGAACAAGAAGCCAATCAAATAATGTTGTTTTACTTACAAGGATTGCAACAAAAACTGGAGGGAACTAAATAAAATGAAACTCGCGAACATCAGAAATTTTGCCATAATTGCTCATATTGATCATGGTAAATCAACCTTAGCTGACAGAATTATGGAACAAACTGATACTGTGAGCAAAAGGCAGTTAAGTGACCAATTACTCGACAGCATGGAAGTTGAACAAGCTCATGGAGTAACAGTTAAGTCGCGCTCAGTGCGTAACTTTTATCAAGCTGACAATGGTCAAGAATATGAATACAATTTAATCGATACACCAGGACACGTTGATTTTTCCTACGAAGTCTCTAAAAGCCTCGCCGCCAGCGATGGTGCTATTTTATTAGTGGACGCAACTCAAGGCGTACAAGCACAAACGGTAGCTAATTTACGTTTAGCTTTAAAGCATAACTTGACCATCATTCCGGTGATTAACAAGATTGACAATGCGGCGGCTGACGTTGCGGCAACAGAAGCGCAAATTCGTGCGCTGCGTCCCGAATTCGCAGATGTGGCTATTTTAAAAATTTCTGCTAAAACCGGTGAAAATGTTCACCAGGTATTAGAAGCTATTTATCAAAAAATTCCAGCACCGCAGGGAAAACCCGCTGCACCCCTTAAGGCTTTGCTTTTTGACTCGCAATACGATTCCTATCAGGGAATTATCGCCGATGTCAGACTAATTGACGGCACGTTAAAAAACCAGCAAAAACTGGAATTAATGCAAGGTGGCAGTACATTTAATGCTCAAGCAGTGGGAATCTTCACGCCAGATATGAAGCCGGTGAAGGAATTAAACGCGGGAGAAGTCGGCTATCTTGTGACTGGGATTAAAGATGTTGCCAGCGTTCAGGTTGGCGATACCTTAACCGCTGCAGAAAATCCGACTAAAAATGCTATTCCCCACTTTAAGCCGGCGCAGTCAATGGTTTATGCTGGTTTTTATCCTAAAGGAAATACCAGCTATGAGGCTTTAAAACAGGCTATTAGTAAGCTTGCTCTCAATGATTCAGCCTTTCATTACACACCGGAACAGTCCGAAGCTCTTGATGCCGGCTTTCGTTGCGGCTTTTTAGGTATTTTCCATTTGCAAATAATCCAAGAAAGATTGCGCGATGAATATCATGTGGAAGTGTTGACAACCGCGCCCAATGCCACCTATCACGTTTACCTTAAGCAGCCTCAGCCTAAGCAAGAATACCTCACTATCACTAACCCAGCTAAATTTCCTGATTTTTCTGAAATTGACTACGTCACTGAATCTTACGTTAAGGCCGTAATTACCACGCCCAATGAATACTTGGGTGCAGTTATGAAATTATGTGACCAGCATTTTGGGGAAATGGTCAACTTGGACAACCAACAAGATTTAGTCACATTAACATACAAACTGCCGGTGTCTGAAATTGCCTATGACTTTTTCAACAGTTTAAAGTCAATTACTCATGGCTTTGCGACTCTTGATACGGAATTTTTGGATTATGAACTAGTGGATGTAGTCAAAATTCAAATTCAGATTAACTATGCTGCTGTCGATGCTCTCGATATTATTGTGCCACGGCAAAAAGCCGATTTAATTGCCCATAAATTAGTTAAAAAATTGAAGTATACTGTGCCGCGGCGTTTATACCCCATGCCTGTGCAAGCAATGGTGGAAAACAAGGCAATTGCCAGAGTTGACGTGCCACCTTTACGTAAAAATGCGGCTGTTAATGGCGAAAAACGGAGTATCTCGAAGAAACAGCAACTTTTACGCAGACAAAGTTTAAACAAAAGACAAGCCGTTAAAAGTGACATTAAGTTGCCGCAGAGCGTCTTCGATGCTATTTTAAATATTAATGAACCGGATTAGAAAATTTCAGTATCCATTTCAAGAAAAAGACAATCAATTATTTTTACGTAATTGATTGTCTTTCTTTTTTCAGCTTTGGTAGATTTTTAACTTTACCGGCCCGATTAATCCAGCTGGTGGAATAATACCAAATTGGGATTCAGGGTCTTGAATTTTAATGGCCAAGTTATTTACCGTTTCAACTTCAATTTTATTTGGACCTATTTTTAAAAACGGTGTTATCGCAAAAATTGTGTTTTGCTCAATAGTTCTTCCCACTAATTTACCGTTAACTTTTAGTTCAGCGACTTCACCAATTTGTCCTAGATTAATCTTGAATTCATCTAAAAGCTTATCGACTGTTATAGTAGTTGAATAACTACTTTTGCCAGAGTAATTCTTAAAACCTGGCAAAGCATTCACATCCCTTAGCTCAAAATTTTTGAAACACTGACCTGCAATTTTTAAATCCCAGTTTGAAATTTCTTTTTCTTTAATTAGCGACTTATCATGATGCTGCTGTGCATCATAGTTATTGTCAAAAAGAATAAAGCACGTATGACCAGCTGCTAATTTTAAATGGAATGTCTGAATTTGTTTGCCCAATAATTCAAGTTTCAAAGTCATGGGATCAAAAGCATATACATCATGTTTTTGACTTAACATTACTTCTTCATCAATGCTTTGGTGAATGTTTTCATTGAAAAAGAATACACCATTATCATCACTACTCTTAAAACGATATAAACGCAAATTTTTATTATTTTTATGTAGACTGATATCCGCTTTATCCTTAACAGTGCGTGCTATTTCTGCTAATGGCAATATTTGAGCTTTAGCTAACTCACTGCTAATATCATTTAAATCTTCATCACACTGCGGCAATTTGTTTACAAAAAATACCTGAATACCATTTTTACTTAGCTTTTCTATAATTTGCGCTAATTCGTTAGTTATATATTTTGTCTGTGGGATAATTAAACAAGTAAATTTATGATCATTGATTCGAAATGAATTTTCACCTATTAAACAGTCTTTTAAATAATCTATTGTTACTAGTTCATGAGGGACTTGATTTTGATAAAGCCGTTTAGTAACTTTTTCAAAAGGCATAGCAGTGGCATCCAGCCATTCATTTTCAGCATGATATAACACTGCGACCTGGCATAATTCCTTGCTATCAGACAGAATAGCACTTACACGGTTAATATATTTAAACAAGACAGGGTAATATTTTTGTTCTGGTTCATTATTGTCAGCATAAAAATGCGGAGGGCAATCTGGATCAGGGAATTTATTAGAGTTGAAAGCATGAGGTACAAAATGATTAATACCTCTAACCATCATATGATCAGCTATATATTTCATCAATGGCAGTCCTTCAGCCCAGCCATATGCTCCAAACAGTTCTACCATTGACCTTCTTCTTTTTCTGGGTTCCAGTTGAGCAGCAGAATTAGCCAAGTCAGCTAAACCATAATGGAAAAATTCACCATTCCAACCAGACTTAGTCATAGCCTGATAATATCCGGTATCAAGGCCTGGCATGATTTGGTTTAAAACCACATCAATCCCCGCCATATCAAAGCCGGTCATGGCCCTAAAATAATGGCCTGTACCATATCCTAGTCGCGTATGTGCGCCATTATCTTCAAGCAAATGGCCAATATGTGCAACATCATGCTCTTGACACCATTTTTGTAGTACTTGAGCAAAGTTTTTTGCATAGAGTTTAGAAACTATCGCCATATATTTGTATCTGATATTAATTTCTTGATGATGTACATCTGTTGTCGTGGTAAGTAAAGGCAGTAATTTATAGTCTTGAGCAAAATAGGTTTTCAGCATGTCATCACGCCAAGGTAAAACCATATTGGTTTGTCCAATTTGACTAAAGGATCCATGGGCATTGCCAAAGCGAGGTTCATCACTAAAAAAGCCTAATATAGTGGTGCCGAATAATTTTTGATAATGCTTATAGTGTTGTTCATAAACTTCATTAACTAAAACTTCTGTCGCTTCTTTAACTAAAGGGTTCAAATACTTTTCAGTTTCTTTTTCTCCTCCATCATAAGTTTGCACTAGAGCAAAAATTCTGCTTTGTCCAGAAGGTAAATCAAGGGTCAGTATATTGTCCGCTAGCTTATCCGTGATATCAGTAATTGTATTGCTGTCAATTTGATTATCGGCAGTTTTTTTGGCAATTAAAACCTTTAAAATTTGGTCAGTATCTTTTTTAGGAGCAAAAACTCCTGTTGGATTGACATATTTAAGAAGAACTTTGGCGTTTTGGACAGGACCTGCGTAATCTAATTGCTTTATGTATAAAAACTTTTTTTGTAATTTTTGGGGTACTCGACCAGCCACATAGCCAGTGGGAAAATGAGAATCGTCTAAAATCCACACTTTCATTCCTCTTTTTTCAGCTTGCTCGAAGATGAAGTCTAGATCCTCCCACCAAGTTTTGCCTAAAAAATCAGGATGGGGACGAGACTCAATACAGAAACCCTTTATGCCAGATTTATCAATTGAGTCAATAGTTCTTTTTAATTTTTCCTTTGATTCATGGTGTAACCATAAAAAAGGAAAAATAGAATTGTTTATCTTATATTTAATTACATCGTTAACATCACTCATTAAATTAATCCTATCTAATAACTATTATCGGTGAATTCTTTTGTTTAATTTCGTTAGTGTTAGTATCAATTTGCTTGAACTCGTCTGAGTTAGTCACTATTACCATCGTGGTTGTATCATAACCAGCTTTTTGTATCTTATCCCATTCAACTTGTGCAATAGATTGGCCCTTTTCGACTTTATCACCTTTTTTGACCAGAATATTGAAATATTTCCCTTTTAAATTTACTGTATCAATACCCATGTGGATCAACAATTCCACACCATCATTTGAAATTAGTCCAATTGCATGCTTAGTCTCAAATACAGTAGATATCGTACCAGCAATAGGTGCTGTCACTTCTTCAGATGAAGGAACGACTGCAAAACCGGCACCCATAGAACCACTGGCAAATACTGGGTCTTTAACTTGAGCCAAGTCCTCAATCTTACCTTGAACCGGTGAAATAATACCAAAATCATTTAAGCTGATTTTCTCTGCTGGCTTTATCTCTGCTGCTTTAGTTTCGTCAATGTCATCTTGCTTGGTGTAGCCAAACATCATTACCAAAATTAAAGTAACTAAAACAGTTGCTACATTAGCTATGATATAAGCCCAAAAACTGGCATCTAATCCCTTAGGATTAATGTAAAGTGGTGCGGCGAAAATACCATTTGATCCAAAAGCATAGTTCTTGGCATTCATTAACGCCATAATGGCTCCGCCAACACCACCACCAATAAATGACATGACAAAGGCTTTTTTATGTTTCAGAGAACAACCATAAATTGCTGGTTCAGTTACTCCAAGAATAGCCGTTACAGCAGCTGCACCAGCGATTTCCTTATTTTTCTTATTTTTAGCCTTTAAAAAGATAGCTAATGCTACCGCAAACTGGGCAAAAACAGTTACTCCTAAGATGGCATTAATTGGATCTTGATGCATCGTAGTAATATTATTCATTAAAATCGGGATAAAAGCATAATGAAGACCAAAGACAACCATTACTTGCCAAAATGCCCCTAAAATAATTCCTGCTAAAACGGGGGCAAAATTATAAATTCCAATTACGGCAACTGACAATATTTTTGACAGGTATGATAAGACAGGCCCTGCTATTAAGAAGGTAGGAATTGTCCCAACTAGATATGAAAACAGTGGTACTAAAATTATTTGTGCTGCAGGTGTAATATGTTTTTTAAAATAGTGTTCCGCAACTGAAGCTAACCAAACTGCAAAGATTGCTGGAAAAAGCGATGAAGTATAATTTGCTAAAATTACTGGTATCCCAAATAAATTCATCGCAGTCTTAGCATTATAAGCATTAACCAAGGTAGGATAGACTAAACTTGCACCAATTCCTGCACCAATAATTTGATTTGAATGAAAGTGCTTGGCAGTGCTTATACCCACTAAGATTGGTAAGAAATAAAACATTGCATCTGCAATTGCATATAAAATTAAATATGTTGGAGACTTTTCACTAAGGACATTAGTTGATGTTAGAAGTGCCATTAACCCTTTTAAAATACCAGCAACTGCAATTGCTGAAATCGCAGGACTGACAATCGCCACGATTAAGGCCATGAAACGATTAAACCAATTTTGCTTGGCTTTGGACTTGGTCTCCACATCATTTTTAGTCTGCTCACCGCTAATATCATATTTGTTCATAATAGCGTCATAAACTTTTTCCACTTGGTTACCAATCACAACCTGGTATTGGCCACCACTGCTTATCACCGAAATAACTCCGTCTAGCGCTTCGATTGCTTTAGTATTAGCACGAGCTTCATCTTTTAGATAAAATCTTAAGCGCGTTACACAGTGAATCAACCCGTTAATATTTTGAGTGCCACCAACATCTTTAATAATGTTGTCAGCTAATTGCTCTATGTCCATTTCTTACATCTCCTCATTCATATTCATTACATTGATAATAATATTTGTAAGCGCTATAATTAACTAGATCAAAAATTAAGTTTCTTTACAACAAAACTTAAGGCTAGAAATGAAAATTGAAAATGAACTATTTGAATTAAGCAAATCTGAACAAAAGCACAGAAAGCAACATGATAAATCAACAGCTTATTATGAACATGTCAGAAAAATAAGAGTGCGAGGCAAGGAAGTTTATCTTTTCGCTTACGAAAATTTACTCAAAAAGAATACGAATATTTTCAATTTGTCTTCCTTAAATGAGAAGCCAGCAATTATTCTGCAAAGACACGTGAGGTATTCTTATGTTCCTTATCATGTTCATGATTATATTGAATTAACATACGTTTTGCATGGCAATTTTAGTGAAACTATCGAAGGAAAAAGTTTTCACCTAAAAGAGGGCTCAATTACTTTCCTAAATACTCATACCATCCATAGAATTGGAAAAACCGAAAAGCAAGATCTGGCAATTAATATTTTAATTAGAAAAGAGTTCTTGAGTGACCAAATTATTAGCATCTTTCCTACTCAAACTCGTTTAGCAGCATTCTTCTTAAATTGCTTATCAGTTGAAAATGATCGACCTGATTTCTTTGTCATAGAAAAATGCCCAGACATTAAACCTATTGTTTTAGAAATGATGCGCGAGCAAAAAGAAAACAGTTCTAATAAGGTTGAAATTCTTGATATGTTAATGAAAATATTCTTTTTAAGGTTATTACGCAGTCAAACTTATGACATTTATAATTCAAAGAGTTCGCAAATGACTGACATTATTGACTATATAGCAGTTAATTTTAGAAGTATTACTCTCGATAAATGTGCAAAGCACTTTGGTTTTAGTTCAAACTACTTTTCGTACTTAATTCACACGAAAACTGGCAAAACTTTCAAACAATTAGTCTTAGAAAAAAAGCTTAAATATATTAATTACATGCTAGTGAATTCTATTCTGCCTATTCAAGAAATACTAGATAATGTTAACATTTCTAATTCGACTTATTTTTATAAGAAGTTTAGAGAATTAAATGGCTGTAGTCCAAAAGAATATAGGTTAAAACGAAAAAAGCAAATTATTGAAAAATAGGACTTACGCATTAAAAATATATATTAATGTGAAAATGTGTTAATCTTCACAGAACTCGAAACGCAATTGTAAAGCAAAAGAACGGATAAAAGTGATATACATCTTTTATTCGTTCTTTTGGTTATTATCAAATTTAAGACTCTATAATTTATCCTGTTGATGACTTAACTGTTAATTGGTTTTTTATTGCATAAAAATGAGGTCATTTTCCTCTTGCTTCTGGTAAAAGTTAGTCTAGCCAGTTTATAAGTTCTTTTTTGATAAGTTAAATAATCAAAAATCTTATTAAATAAATCTTTTAGCTATCAAAAATTTTGATTTTTGCTAATAATCATTGTAAAAATTAATGATTAACTATCTTTCTTCCAAACAGTTTTATTAAAACAAGGATTTAATGAAAATTAATAGCAATGTATCTGTAGTATAAAAAGCTCGTTTAATTTTGTCCAAAGCATCTTTTTGATGAATTTGATCAATATGAGTATTATATAAAGCCGTAATAGAAGTTTCACCCAATGCGGTAGAATACTTTAATACAAAGCTTTCAATTGCATTCGAAGTTATATGCTTAACCAGCCTACGATAAATATAGTTAAAAATAGGGCTTTGTCTCTCTTTGGAGCATGATAACGTTGCTTTCTAATTTTTAAATGGGGGAAAGTTATACTCCCCCTGTTTATTTTGGCCATTCTTAAGATAATCAATGTACAACATTACATCTTCACGATTTAAATGTTCAAGAGTATCAAGCCCAATATCAATATTATTTTAGTCTTACTAATTCCAGTATTACGTAGCTAAGTTGAAGAGCACCTAATTTCTGTTAAATATTGATATTTAGTTGTCTGAACAGATTCTTACCTAAGTAAAATTCTTTATAATACCTATTATACAAGATCAAGGGAAAAGCCACATTTGGTCAGACGAAGAAATTAAAAATAAGCAGTAGCGAAGCGGTTAAAATTAAAGCAAAAGCTCAAAAAGGCATAGAAATTGAAGTAGTACTCAAATAGTAGTACAATTAGAGTACTATTTGAGAGAGGCGAGACAGTCATGGCAGTTAAAGATAAAAAAAGAGTTCAAGTACAAATTGATAAAAACTTGGCTGAAAATACCGAAGCAATTTTGAGTGAGTTGGGCCTAACACCCACCACGGCTATTAACATGCTTTATAAGCAAATCGTTGCAGATGGTGCTTTACCCTTTAAGCCAACTTTAAGTGAAACAGAACGAGCAGAGTTACGTTTTTTAAAGGCCACTGAAAATACTCCAATAGTGGAGTTTAAAGACGCTAAAGAAGTTGCTAATTGGCTAAATGATCCAAATGAAGACTAATGACCTAATTAGCTTATACGTTAGTTATGTAGAAACTAATGGTGGTAAGCGTAGACCAGTATTAATTCGCAAGGTTTCAGCGCAAACAGTTGAAGCTTATAAAATTACCAGTAAGTACAAAAATAAATCGGCTTATATCAGGCAACAGTATTATCCAATTAAAGAATGGCAAGCTGCCGGTTTAATGAAACCCTCATGGGTCGATATTGGTAAGCTTTACCGCTTTCCCAAAAAAGGTTTAACCTTTAAGGGAATCGGTCATTTAAGTAAGCGAGATCAAAATGAAATTGCTGATTTTGCTATTGCTTTGAAATCCAAAAGAAAAGGCAAAAACTAAAGAACAAAACCGATCTGCCTAGTAATTGGACAGATCGGTTTTTAATATCTTTATGGCAAGGTCACTCTGATAATACATTGATCAGCATATGGCGGGTAGCCATGTTTTTTACTTAGTTCTTTTATTTCATTAATAATCTTGTTTGTACTAATGTTTTACTTTTTTCATTTTAAAAGCTATATTAGTAGCCTTAAGCATTGAAATGTCGTTTAATACAATTTCTTATAAGGAATCAATTCCTGAAAAAAACTATACTTTGCACGGTATTTCTATAGTAGAAAATGTAAAAATTAATTTTTAGACAAAAAGATAAATCAAGTATTTCTTTTGGAAAAGACTTGATCTATTTTTTTGCTTTTTTGTGCTGGAAAAAGGAACCGGATTGATAATCATGCTAAAGCCTAAAAGCAATAGCGTTTTGAATATATTAAAGTACAATATGTTGCGGAGTATAAGTGATAAAAAGGAGAGTAGACTTTATTGAAAAAAATCAAACCAAAACTAAAAGAATATGCTGAACAATCTGGTCGGCAACTTGACGCTTCTGTCAAAATTGACAAATAAACTGCAACTACAAAAAAATTCCTAACCACGAAGGCTAGGAATTTTATTTTTTAACTTATAATTAGTCGTCTAACTTCTCTTTGTTAGTGACATTCAACTTGTCATCAAAGGTGTAAACTACAGGTTCACCGGTCTTCATTTCCAAGTTCATAATATCAGCATCAGAAATGTTTTCGATGTATTTAGTCAAAGCACGAAGTGAATTACCGTGAGCGGCAATAATGACATTCTTACCAGCCAATAGGTCTGGCGCAATGTGATCTTCCCAGAATGGCATAACTCTCTTTAAGCAAACCTTTAAGTTCTCAGTCCGAGGAATAATGTGGGGATCAAGATCAGCGTAACGACGATCGTGAACTTGACTGTATTTAGAGTCATCCTCAATCTTTGGTGGTAAAACATCGTATGAACGACGCCAAATGTGGACTTGTTCATCACCGTACTTGTCAGCAGTAGCCTTCTTGTTTAAGCCTTGCAAGCCACCGTAGTGACGCTCGTTTAATCTCCAGGTCTTAGTTTCGGGAACCCAAAGTTGGTCGCTTTCTTCCAAGGCATAGTGCAAAGTCTTAATGGCACGAGTTAAAACTGAAGTATAAGCTTGATCAAACTTCAAGCCGTGCTCCTTAATTAACTTACCTGCATTCTTGGCTTCTTCAACGCCTTTTTCTGATAAATCTACATCAATCCAACCAGTAAATTTATTTTCAAGGTTCCATTCACTTTGTCCGTGACGAATCAAAACTAATTTTGACATGAAATATCTCCTTTGCAAATTAAATGTTTCACTTACTATTTTACACATTTACATTTTGTTTTCATAGGTTTTAGGGTTAAAAATCGTTTTTTAAATTCAAGTTTTAAGATACAATAGAAATAATAATGATTATAAGAAAAGAGATCATCTAACTAGTTATGAAAATTAAAAAATTAATGCTGGGCCTAAGCTTAATGGCAGCTTTAATTGCTGGTGGTTGCTCGAAGCCAAAAAAGCAAAGCGAACCAATTTTAACTAAAAGCCAAGTAATCAAATGTTCACAGAAATCTTTTAAGAGTGGGCAGGCAAAGCAGGTTATCACTTTGGGTACTGATACTTCGAACCAAGTTGTGGCCACTACTGCCCTCTTTGGAGGCAATCCCACCGTTTTTCAACTTAATTCCCAAACACAGGCTAAAGGCAAAACCCAGTCTGCACAAGAGTGGGTTGATAATTCCAATCATATCTATATTAATGGTGAAAGCAATTGGTACAAGAGCGACTTTAACAAATTAACTGGCCATTCATACGTTGATTTATTAGACTCCATAGTCAACAACCCCATGTTAATGGATCCGCCAGCGGCTCTTACAAAAGCTTATAAAATGACACGTAAGGGGCAAACATATACGCTAGACGCAACAGTTAAAGACCAAAAGACCATAAAGAAGGCGCTTGATCCCATTTTTATCACTAATAATCAAAGCTCAAAGCAACAAACGATTTACCGTAAAATAGCCAAAATAGGTAAGATTCAAGGTATGACCGCAAAGCTAGTGGTTAAAAATAAGAAGCTTTATACGTTTCAATACTTAGTTAAAATTAAAGTAAACAAATTAATGCGCTTCAGTGCTGGTCAAAGTTATGGCAACATAGGCAGCAGAGACTTTTTAAAGATTCCTAATAATGCACTTAACGCCAAGCCATTACCTGAAACAAGTAAAAAGAAGAAATAACTATTATTAATGTGAACCCTAAAACCAGCAAAGTTTATGGGGTTCTAGTTAAGGACTTACTTTCCTACTAAGCAGAAGCTAGTCCTTTTAATTTAGAAAAAACGCCGAATAATGAAATGAGTCCTGCAAATTAAGCAACTTGCGGGACTATTTTTATGACCGGATTATCTACAAATCAAGCTCTACCACCAATGGCAACAGGATTATTCAGACTTTTATTTGGTCAAGACCTGTTGGGCAGACTAATATATAATTTTTAATAAAAATTTAACTAAAAAAGGTATACAAAAGTTTTTTTAGCTATAAAATATAGTTATCTTAAAAAAGGAGATGTTACCAATGAAATTTAAGAAAATCATTTCGGCTTTGCTGTTATCCGTCGCCTTAGTTGGTGGTGGGCTATTTCATGCCCAGTCAGTAGAAGCAGCCTTAAGCAAAAAGCAGGCAATTGCAGTTATTGCAAAGGATGAACAAAATCCCACTAGTTTGCAAATGGAACAAACAACAACGACCAAATATAGGAAAAAGACTACAACTACCACAGAACAATCCGTTTTTAATAGTCAAAAGGGGTTATTTCACATCATCAGCACAACAAAAACCGGAAAGAAAACTGAGACTACTGAGCAATGGGTAGATTTAGACAGCAAGCGCCTTTATTCTAAGCAAAAAGGCCAATGGCAGTACGATACCTTACCAGACTTTTTGATTACAGAACTAAATAAACTAAAAAATAGTAAAGCGCTTAAGAAATATAATAAGGGTATTTATCAGGAAATGGGCAAGAATGCCAAAATCACCAATAATAATGAAACTTACACGGTTAAAGGTAAAGTTAGCGGTAAGAAATTATTACGAAGTACTCTAGGGATGCTAGGTCAAGCAAATACAAAATCCTTACTAAAGAGTTTTAAATTTAGCAATTGCAAGTTTGTTTACACCATTAAGGATCAAAAAGTTGTAAGTACCTATGTTAGCCTTAAAGCAAGTTTCGCCAAAACTATACATGTTCGAGTAAAGCAAAGTAAGAGTAATTTTGGTGACTTTAACGACTTACAATTACCCGATGAGGTTAAAAACGCACCGGCTAACCCGTTAAAATAATATAAAGTGTTTTTAATAATTAAGAGGTATTTAATCATGAAATTTAAAAAACTAATTTCTACTGTATTATTATCTGCCGCCCTTGTTGGTGGTGGTTTGACTCACGCCAAAACAGTTGACGCAGCGTTAAATAAAAAGCAGGCTGTTGCGATTGTTAACAATAAAAAGGCGGAACCAACCAGTGGTCAATACGTTTTCACCACTAAGATTAAAAGTGGTAAGCAAAAACTGGGTTTTGATGCCCATGGCACCTTCGTTACCAAACCTCAACTAGTGCAATCTATTACTATTGTCAGAGCTGGTAAAAACAAAGGTAAAGTAGAACAATGGGTTGATCTGACTTCTAACCGCCTTTACACCAAAGTAGATGGTAAATGGCAATATATACCTCTTGAAGACAGTGAAACTGCACAGCCGGACATGCAAAAATATGAAAGTACAATTAAGAAATTTACCAAGAGTGTTAAACATGATTTCAACAAGAATGCCCGACTTGGTCATAAAAAAGGCGTTTATACTCTCAAAAGTAGCGTCAATATGACCAAAGCAGCCAAACTTTTAAACCAGATTTTTAAAGATTATAAGGTGGACACCAAGTCTTTCAAAAAACACGTTAAACTCAGCAAATGCTACGTTACTTTCACTCTGAAAGACGAAGAAGTAACAGACTACGCTGTTTCCTTTAAGATGAATTATGATAAAAAGACACCCGCATCTTTCAAACTTAAAATGTTTGGCTTTGGTGGCTCTGACTCTTTAAGCCTACCTGACGAAGTTAAAAATGCGACCCCAGACCCCAGCTACAACTAAATAATCTAAAATGATAGGGTTCTCCAGATCTATTCGATGAGATAAAATAAGGGTGTTAACTCTTTTAAATATTTTCATCAGTAAAATGGAGGTCCAAAATGAAATTAGGTATTATTGGCAGTGGTAAAATTGTCCATGACTTCTTAACTACTGCAGCTAAAATTAAAAATTTGGAACTAGCAGCAATCTCTACGACTAAGCGCAGTCGCCATATCGCTGAAGATTTAGCTAAGCAGTACGGTATTAAAGAAGTCTTTGCGGATAACAATCAGTTGTGCAATGACGACAACGTAGACACCGTTTACGTCGCCGTACCTAACTTTTTGCATTATGACGTTGTTAAAAAAGCCGTTTTGGCTGGCAAAAATGTTATTTGTGAAAAGCCCTATGTTGAAACCGTTGCTCAAGCTCAAGAACTTAAAAAAATAGCTGATGATCATAACGTAATTATTGTCGAGGCTATCACCAATATTCATTTGCCAAATTATAAGGAAATCAAACGAAAATTAACCAAAATAGCGCCTATTCATATCATCTCTTTGAACTATACGCAATACTCCAGCCGCTATGATGATTTCTTGCGTGGTAAGATTGCTCCCGTTTTTGATCCGGCAAAAGACGGTGGCACCTTAATGGATTTAAATATTTACAATATTCATTTAGCCGTTGGTCTTTTTGGCAAACCGGAAAAGGTGCAATATTACCCAGTGATCCAACAGCATATTGATACTTCCGGTATACTTAACTTAGTTTACCCAGATAAGCAAGCTGTTTTGATTGCTTCAAAGGACAGCTATACTACGCCAAGATCCTTTATTGAGGGTGAAAAAGGCACTATCTATTTTGATGGTTCAACGGGTGTAATCAAAAACTTTACCATTGAACGAAGAAATGGTGAAAACAGTGAATTCAACTTTAACCAATTTGATCATCGGATGGCGAGTGAATTTACAGACTTTGTTGAAATTATTGACAATCACGATACTGCTGCAGCTGACAAATTGTATGATCATAGCGTAGCTGTAATGGCTGTTCTAGCTCAAGCAAAAGAGTCGATCAAATAAATAAAATTAAAAGCGCAGTTACCTCTAATTTTTAGAGGAACTGCGTTTTTGAATATAAAAAGAGGCCTAAAAGTCCGGTAATACATTTTAGTATTTATCAGGGATACCATTTAGGTCTCTTTTGCTAGTAATATTAAATATTATTTACTTTGAAGGAGTAGTATTAGCGGATGAACTGTTAGAGCCGGTTGAACCAGTCGAGCCAGTTGAACCGTTAGAACTAGTCGAGCCAGTGGAGCCGTTAGAACTAGTTGAACCAGTTGAACCGTTGGAACTAGTCGAGCCAGTTGAACCATTAGAACTGGTGGAGCCAGTTGAACCATTAGAACTGGTGGAGCCAGTTGAACCGTTGGAACTAGTCGAGCCGGTTGAACCGTTAGAACCAGTCGAGCCGGTTGAACCGGTTGAACCAGTTGAGCTAATTGGCGTAACGTTTGTCTCGTCTTTAGCTAAAGCACTTACTTTAATGTATCCAGCTGAAGTTGAGTAATATTTCTTACCCTTAATTTTAACAGTACCACCATAAACGGTAACTTTTTGGCCTTTACGAACTTTACTCTTCTTTAAAGCTTTACCACTTCTGGTTACCAAAACTGTGTTTTTAACTACTTGAACAGTTTTACCATCAACATTAACGGCTTTAATATATTGGTTTTTGCCAATCTTATAGTAAACCTTGCCTTTAACAGTCTTTTTGCCAAGAACACTAACTTTTTGGCCAACCTTAACTGTTACCTTAGTCTTAACTAACTTCTTGCCTTTTTTCTTGTAAACAGCAGAATTTGCACCAACTTTTTTAGTTTTATTAGCTTTTTTAGCAGCACTAACTTCAGTTGGAGTACTACCTAAAGCATTGACAGGCAATTGATTTACGCCAACTGCTAACAATGTTGCACCAGCTACAGAAACTATCATTTTTCTATAAAAACTATTTTTACTCATATTGAGCCTTCCTTTTTCCATTGACAACATTTTGACGTACTTAGTTAAAAATTAAGAACGCTATAACTCTTATTGAGTTACATGGCTTATATTCTAGCACTATGAAAAAAGAATATAAATATTAATAAGTTAATTCTTTAACTTTATTTATAAGTCTGACTAAAAATGATAATACTGTTTCTATAAATAATTTGCTTTTTTTAGTAACTGAAATATTACTGTTATATTGTTATGGCATCACAACCACAGCCGAATAAACAGTAGTTTTCTCAAAGGCTGCTCCTAGACCAATTGTTCTGGCAGCAGGATTAAGCAATACGTCCCGATATTTCCCATCTCTAGTTATATTATTGTTAAGATATTCGTAAAGAATGCTGCTGGCAACCTCTTCAGTTGATCCACCATCAAGTGCAAGTTCTAGCATGTTTGTAGTGCGATTAATAGTCCACTCCCACGAAAAACTGGCAATACATTCTCCCAATATGGGATAATCAATGCCCCTTTCTTGAAAAGCCTTTTGTAAAATAGACCTTCCAGATTTATCATAAAGTCCAAAATTCTTGATTAAATCCTGGGCACGTTCTTGAACAATCTTGTCATAAGTAGGGTCTGCTGTTAATTTGGTTAAGCCCCGACTAACCCGCTCCTGATTAAGTTCCCTTAAAAAGACTTGTCTAAATTTACTAGGTGAAAATTCATTTGTATGAGAGTCTGAAACATTCTCACTAGCAGCACTAGGATCTGGTAAATTAGCGGAGGCTGTATCCTGTGCCGCATCATCAGAGATATCCTCCTGATTAAGATTTGTCTTGTCTTCGGGTATTTTTGGTGCAGAAGCATTTTTACCATTAGCTTCAGAGTCTTCCTGAACCACATTAGCACCAGATGCATCTGCAAGAGCATCCGCATTATGTGGATTTTGTGCAGTATTGCTATCATTAGTACCTTCAGACTTATCAGAGTTCTCTGCCCCATTTGCATTTGATGCACTATTAATATGGTTATTATTAGTTTCACCCTGAATAGTCTTATTTACATTAGGAGTAAAACTATTGCTTGGCGTATTATTCATGCTAGAGCCATTAAATGCCAACGTGGTGGCAGTTTGCGTCTCATTATAATCAATACTTTTTGCCAATTCGTTAGTAATATTTACTGCAGGCGACAGAGTTTTAATCACCTGCTCAGTTGATTTCACCGCTAAATTTATCTGGGCTAACACACCCTTCCTGATGTAACCGTGTCTAGTGGCGTAGCATTTCTTGCCCTTAATTACCTTTGGCGCACCAAAAATCCTGATTTTTTGTCCTTTGTGAACTGCTTTTACTTTTTTGCCATTTCGAGTATAAAGTACCGTATCTTTGGTTACTTGATAAATTTTGCCTTGAATGTTAACGGCTTTAACAAATTTATTTTTACCAATGCGATAAAACAGTTTACCCTTAACAGTTTTTTGGCCATAAATACGTACTTTTTGACCCGCCTTGATGATTTTCTTGGATTTAACCAGCTTTTGGCCCTTGCGGACATAGACAGCGGAATTGGTTCCCACCCTTTTTATTCTTCTAGTTCGACTACTTTTCTTAGCCACATTTACTTTTTCCGGCATGGCATTTAAGACACTCGGCGGCGCTTGCTCTAAAAACCCTGTTAGCAAAGTTACGGTGGTCAAAGAAACGATCACTTTCTTGCAAAGATTATTTTTACTCATATCTAAACCTTTCGATAATTAAAAATGAAAATTATTATAACTATACAAGAGTAAATTTTAACTGAGAACTAAAAAATACAGTCAGCCACTTCTTAATTTTTGTATCATTTTCTAACCCAGAAAAATTTGCAATTAAAAAAGACTGATAGTCAAAATCAGTCCTTTGTTAGTCAATATAATTAGCAATTATTTTTTGCCGATAACCTTGCGCATACGATCAGCTGCCTGATATTTTGCGGTGAAAATCAGTTCATCACCTAATTCAATGACAGTGTGACCATGCGGCACCAGCCACTCTTGCCCCCGGCGAATACGGCTGACAGTGATGTCATGAGCCACGTCCCAGTCCATCAGTTGCCGACCAGAATACTGCGTATTGCGGACGACAACAGAGTAAACCGCGTTTTTTGTATCACTCAAGACACTATAGAGAGCGGGTGATTCAATTAGTGCTCGTAAGAGTGCGGAAGTAATATTACTTAAGTCAAAGACTTCCATACCGCTCTTGCGCAATTCCTTGACCCTGGCAATATCAGCACGCTTTTGACAAATAATAATGCGCTTAAAGTCACCCTGCTCTTGTGCCAGCTGGCCTAGGCGCAAATTAGTATCGTCAGACCTCATGGCCGCAACGAAAATATCACCAGTAAAGGCACCGGATTGTGCCAAGCTCTCACTATCCAATGGGAATAATAATTTTAGCTGAGGCACGCGACTTTGATAAATATGATAGTGTTCGTTACTGGTAGTAAACATCTTAACCGAATACCAGTTATCATGCAGGTCAAGCATTACAGGAACAGTCAAGGCATTCGTACCCAAAATCACGACTTTTTCTTTAATGCGATCTTCTGCTTTTAATTTAAAAATGGCATTAAATAAAATCGGACACAGAATGCAGACGATCACAGCAGCCAAGATAAAAACATCTGATTGCAACCTTGTGATGACGTTTAATTTACGTGCTACTGCTAAAGTCGGAAGCACTATAGTAATGGTAGTTGCGGTTAAAAAGCCACCGGCAATACCATTTCTGCTGCCGAATTTTTGCGCGTAAACCAAAGCAACGGGTACTTTAGCCAAGAACAGAAACAAAACTAATATTGGTAATAAAATCAGTGATTTTGGGTGGGCCAACAGTGACCTTAAATTAAGCTTTGCTCCCGTCATGATAAAGAAAATAGGAATGAAAAAGCCATAGCCAATTGAGGTCAACTTATCTGCTGTTTCCTGGCTGGGTTCCAGCAACTTCATGACAATGCCGGCTAAAAATGCCCCCAGGATGTTTTCTACTCCTACTCTCTCTGCTACCGTAACCAAAGCAAATATTAGAAAGAAGGCTAAACGGACATCCAACTGAGTGGTTGATTTGGTCACCTTTACAAACCATAAGTACGGCTGCTTAAAGCGCCACAATAATAGGATAGCAACGCCAAAGAGCAGAATAATCAGCCACAACTGCTTAGTGTTACCGCCATTAATGGCTGCATAAACCGTTAAGAGCATTAAGGGAATTACTTCCCCTAAAACTGCAGTTAGTAAAATTGTCTGACCGATGGGCCTGTTTAAAATATCTTTTTCCTTTAAGGTAGCAATCACCACGCCTAAAGCAACAGTCATAAAAATGATGGTTGCCAGCATGACGTCACCAAATAAACCTAACATCTTTAACAATAATGCTAAACAGATAGACAAAATTGTCACACCTAAAAAGGCGTTGAGTGCCACTTTCAAGGGAGCGATCTGACCCTTTTTCCTTTTGGACTTTTGCCCCGGCTTTAACAAGTCAAAGTTAATTTCCATCCCTGACAAAAACAACAACAAGATTACGCCTAAATTTGACAGAAAAGACAGGTCATGAGTCGGTCGGACGAGATTGAAGCCACTTGCACCTAATACAATACCAATAATAATTTCTGCAACTGCAGTCGGAACCGCATTAACCCTTAAACGCGCCATTAATATAGGTACTACCAGCGCAAACAAAACAACTAAGAATAAAGACAACTGTGCCACAAGGAATGCCCCCTCATTTATTCTTAGTCGATTATACAAGAAATTGCCAAATGAAGAAAATAATACGGGTGAGAAATAACAAAATGACCCCCAAATTTGGGGCCATATCATAACCTGTTTCTTTATTTGTTACTTAAAATTGACTGCTTTGACAAAGCGGTTGGTATCAATTGGGTAATACATTTTGCCACCAATATTGATGCGACCACCGTAAGTACGAATAGAAGTACCACGTAAAAGTTTTGAATTATCACTGCGAATTCCGGTAGTATCATAAACATAAGCATTATGAGTTAAAATTCGCTTAGTACCAACAATGTTGCTGGCAACAACGTATTCATTTTCACCAATTTGTAAGTACTTTTTACCATTGATGGCTTGCTCTTGTGCCACCGTCACCACTGTACCTGCAGTTTTCAATGCAGCAGTAGTACGATTGCCCTGGGCATCATAAGTATAGGCATCGTGCATTAAAGTCTTGTTGCCAGTTGGTGCCTGAGAGACGGGGTCAGAATCAGTGTTAGAATCAGAAACCACCGGATCATTTGTGCCAACGTTATTATCTGGCACTGTGGTATTAGAAGTTTCAGCCGCCTGCAAGTCATAATAATATTTGAGCAAGGAGAAAAAGTCATTCATCGAATAGCCCCATTTTTGGAAGTAGCCATCCGGATCGGTATGATTGGTACCCCCTAAAAAGCGCGATACAGCGTGGTGCGACCAAATAGTTCCCGTGCCCGTATTTGAAGCATTTACTGGCGTAATGTTATAGCGGTGCAATAACTTAGCGGCATAGATAGCATCATTATTAACACTTTTAGCAAATTTGTTGCGCGTGTTTTCCCGACACAGTTCAATTTGAATAAAGCGATTGTTGGCAATTGCGCCCGCACCCCAAACGCCATAGTTGGGCGTCATCATTTGAATAACTTGCTTACTGTCGACAAAAGCGTGAACGTAGGAATACATATTCATCCATTCACGGTTGAAGTAAATGGCTTCGTTATAGGCGGAAGCTCCAGGGGTAGCAGTCTCATGGATGACAATACCCTCAGGTGTTCCTTTTCGATACTTGATTTTATTGCCTTTAGCATAAAATTTGTTATACTTAATATTCTGTGTCTGCAACATTTGATACAAAAATGTCTCGCCGACATAGCTGTTTTGTTTTGCGATTGAATTAATTGAGGCAGCTTTAACTACCTGTGCGTGATTAACATTAAAAATAGGTGCAACTAAACCTACTCCGATAGCAATAGTAGTTATTAGTTTCTTTATCTTCATCTAAATTTTCATTCCTTATTTCTGCTTTTTATCGTTTGACCCTGATCTAGAAATTGCCTTTCTTAATATACTGGTGAATACCAATTCTATAATACTTATGACCATAAATATTAATTGCACTGCCAAAGGTTGCGACTGACTGCCCCTTCTTCATCACCAGCTGATTGTCACGGTTGCCGTAATCGTTATAAACATAAGCATTCTTTTTTAAAGGTCTCACTGTGCCATCAATATTGCCGCTGGCAATATACTGGTTTTCGCCAATACGGTAATACTTTTTACCGTTAATAGTTTTAGTACCGTAAGTCGCAATTACTTTACCAGTATTAGGTACCTTAATTGCCTTGAGCTTTTTAACACGTTCACCCTCAGAGTTATAGACATAAGAATTGTGCATTAAAGTCTTGTTGACCTTTTTTTCACCCTTAGGCGCTTGCGAAGCAGGAGGAAGTGCGCTGCCCAGGTCTAAAAGCGTATCATTAACCCAGCCCTTGCCGGAGATATACATGCGCTTTTTACCATTATAATAGGTAATGGTCTTCGTAACGGTAACGGCATCGCCCTTAGCAACGGAATTAGTCTTAGCTGAAACCGAATGGTCAGTAGGCCACGCATAAGTAGCGCCCGCTTTCTTGACAACATAAGACTTGCTGGTGTTTGAAACCGTAGGGTCATATTGCGTCAAATTGTAGTTAGTAATTCTGGCATTCAAGGTCGTATTGTACTTACTGTCAGTCGCATACGTACCAGTTAGCGCCTGAGTGGCATCTGTATAAGAAGCAGCGTTTTCCAACCAGGCTCCTTGATAGCGATCAGGCTGCCAAGTTACACCTAAGCGCAGCTTCTTACCATTATCATCAAAAGAATCCTGACAAGAGTCATATTTTCTAAACTTAGCGGTTACGTAATAGCTCTTGCCGTTCTTATCTTCTTCACGAGTCTTAGACGAATATGTTGCTCCGGGCCAGTCGTCATTGGCTTTCATGCCAAATAAGTTATTGGCGTTGACTGCCAAGCCTGACTTGCCCCAATTAGATTCTACGATTGCCTGGGCAATCATCACTGAAGGATATAAGCCGTATTTCTTTGATACCTTCTGTGCCTGTTTAGACATAGTATTTAAAAACGCAGTTTCATCCGCAGTAGCCGCAGATACTTTCTCAGCATGTACTGGAGAATTGGCAATTAAGTTGTTGGTAACCGGCATTACCACCGCTGAGGCGAGGACAGCTGTCGCAAAACCAGTGATTAGTCTTTTCTTCATAAATAATGTTTCCTCCTTAACCGACACCTTTATTGTATCGGGCAATTAGACTATAAACAATAGCTGCACTTGAATTGTAGTCAAAAAGTAATATAGATCGTTTTTATATTACAAATAGTAATTATTTTTCTAAAATTTCACGTAGGTGAATTAACAAATTATGCTTGCTTCTTTGCAGCTGAACCCGGCTCACATGAGCTTCTTGAGCCAAGGCACTGATAGTTTGACCACCAATTAAGTGATTAATAAATAGCAATTTCTCTATCTTGTTCATATGAGCAAGTTCACCCTTAAGAACCAGCTGATTATTCCAGTTAGTCATTAATGTAGCTTCTGTGAGCGAATCAAAGGCAATTTCTTCTTCAGATTGACGCTGCCTTTTGCGCAACAGATCAATAGTGTGCCAGATAATTTTGCGAAAACTCAGCCGATCTACTTCAGAACGCTTCTTATCTGCTAACTTGGTTAACATTTCCGCGTATATTAAAATACCTTCTTGAAAAAGGTCTTCATAATTAGTATAGTCCACTCTGACGTGGGCGGCTTTTAAAGCGCCTCTAACTAATTTTTGGTTGTCCCATGCCGTTAAAAATGCCTTCTGGTTAATCTTCATTTGTGACGTTTCCTTTATGTGATTTTGTCACAAGCGCTTGTGCCCCTATAGATTAACAAGGTTTATTAAAATAGCAAAAACATAAAATGAGGCGTTGATTATACTATCACTGACTTTTTTAATAAAAGTAAAAATTTCCCTAATCCTAGTTGCAGATAGCCTAATAACGCGCAATTTCTGGGTGAAAAAAGAGTTAAAAAAATACACGAATCAATCAATTGATTCGTGTAGCAAGCTAATATAAGCTGTCGGGTCTCTTGCTGGAATAGTAGGCCTTCTTATGTGCCTCGATCATTTGGGGTAATTCATAAAAATCCGCTAAACAGTTACCGTAGCGTAGATGCTTTTTATCCAGAACTTCCGTCATAATGCTTTTGAGACTTAAATTGGCCAGAGATTGATGCGGATGAAAATTAGCCGGTTGATCAATCAGAGATTTGCCATGAAATTTCCTAACCCGCCAGCCTAAATTCTGCTCTAAATGATTGCTGTTGAGCACATAGAGGGCATGGTTAAAGAATAAGCTGTTACATATCTTATCTGTTAAATGCCGGCTGCAGTTGCGGTAAGCAAAAAGGTATTTGTTGTCGCTAATACTGACAGTTTCAAAGACAAACGTGTGGTTCTGCAAGGGTTGATAGTCGGCCATTTGATGGAGCGCAACCCAGTCAAGATTACTGGTGTTGTAGCTGCGAGTGGAAAAGTAAGCCAGTTTGCCAGTAGCTATGACGTTGTGTCCTGCTAAACCAATTTGACGGGCAAATTCACGCTGAAACTCAAGGCCGGCAAACAAGCACTTTTGCGCAAATGAAGTCAGGTGAGACTTGGTACTACGACCACTTAAGACTATGCCGCACTTACTGTCAAAAATGGCGCTTTTGAACTTGCCCCACAGCGGCTGATTTTGAAACTGATACAAGGCAATGGTGCTGGCACTAACACAGTATTCTTCATCAAACACCAGATAGTCTAAAATCTTCTTATCTTCTGCTATGCGCTGGCGCAATAACCTTTCTGACCAGATGGGATAGTCCTTACTTGGGGGTAAGTTGCAAATGGTATTATCTTCTTTTATCATTTAAACTGCTCCTAATTTTAAAATTGATAAAAGCCATTATACCAATATTGTTATCGCTTGCATAGCTTAAAAAGGCAACAAAAAAACGGAAATGTAACACATTTCCGTTTTCGTGTAATTAACTAAGAATTAATTACTTAAAGTTAGCAACTTTAACGTATTGCTTCTTAGGTCCGCCGATACGGTAGTAAGCCTTACCATTCTTGAATGTGTAAGGTGAACCATAAGTAACAACAGTTGCACCCTTCTTCAATACGCGTCTGTCAGCACGCTTCTTAGAGGTCTTGTAAACATAAGCGTTGTGTGACAATACACGAGCAGTACCATCAATGTTGTCAGCCATTACGTATTGGTTGTCACCAATCTTGTAAGCAAGGCTGCCATCTGCAAGCTTAGTTGGAGTACCGTAAACATTTACAGTGCTGTAAGCTGCAAGCTTGTTAGTACCAACACGCTTGTGGTTCTTGTCGTAGATGTAAGAGTTGTGCATAACTGTCTTAGGTGTTGCAGGAACAGGTTTAACAGTACCGTCAACATACTTAGTTTCTACGAACAAGTTGGAATCAAGACCATTAATTCTAGTGTATGTCTTGTCACCAACTTTAACTGGATCACCAAATGTAGCAATTTGGTCACCATTCTTAATAGTTGTGGTAGTAGTAGTTACTACGTTACCTTCAATCTTGTATACTGGAATTGTATCAGTATCAGCTTGAACAGTTACATAAGTAGCACCCTTTTGACCAACAGTCACATAGAATGTAACCTTAGTAGTTCTACCTGCTGCATTAGTAGCACTAACTACAACTGGGTATCTACCAAGAACTTTAGTATTTACCTTGCTTGAATCAATACTAATTGGCAAATTAGTTCTGTCAGATGCACTAACTCTAGCTGTGAAGGCTGCACGAATAGCACCTTCATCTACATAACCATTTAATGGAATATAATTGAATGCTGCATCGCCAATAGAAGAAATCTCTACTGTACCTGCCATATCAGTCTTATTGTTCTTGCTTCCAGCATATTCAGTATAATCAATTTGTGGATATGTTTCATCACCAAATGATGGATCTGGAAGAACAGTTACACTAAATGTTCCAGTGTTATGGTTAGTAGCACTTACTCGTAAAGTAAGAGTAAATGGACTAGTTGGTCTAGCAAAACTATTATCAGCTCTAACAGTTATACCGGCAGCCTTAAGACCATCTCTTACGTCCTGCTCAATGTTTGTCCAGAAACTTGTAGCCGCATTATTACCTACTTGAGTAGTTGCAGGAACATATTTATCAGTGATTTTATTAATAAGACCACTAATTGTATCAGCAAATACTACTGAACCTTGGGTAACACGTGTTCCGTAAATGGTATTACCATTTTTATCTTGTGTATCCTTAGTTTTTACATATGGATAACCTTGTCTAGAAGCATCATTAATTGAGAATGCTTGACTTCCTAATACAAGATGAACACTTCTACTTGGAGAAGATTTAACTGCAGTAGTACTATCGTTCACAAAATAATTGTGATCAGCAGCTAAACCACTAATATCCATTGAAAGTACAGCAACATAAATGCCACCCTTATGGAAGTTAGTGACAGGTTGTGCACCACTATTTACAGTAGCTTGACCATCAGCCCCTACAGATACTTGTTGAGCATCATAAACTTTAACATCAGATACATTATTAACTTGACTTAATGCAAATCCGTTAGGCATATGATTCAAATTAATAGCAACACTTAAATTGCTGTTGGAAACTGCATCACCATCAACTACATTTGCAGCAACATCAGCAGATACAGTTAAGTTAAGGTGATCATTGTCACTTGTAGTTAAGTTGTTGCTGTTGATTTTAGCAGTCAGAGCCCCAGTATTTGCTGTAGTAGTAGTTGAAGTATCAGCTGAAACAGTTGAAACAGCACCTGCAGCAACTGGTGCAACAGCTAACAAAGCAGCAGCAGCACTAACAATTCTTAAATTTTTCTTCATGTGGTCTTTCCTCCTTGTGTATATACAAAATAGTAATAGACTATAGGTTCAGTCGTTATGAGCCTACATTGTTACAACACCCTTCGAGCTGAAATCATAAGTTTATAACTCTTATGAGGTAGCCTTCAAGCTGAAGAACGCGCATGCGTACAGGCTATCGAACCTGAAGCATAGTTATTACTTACCACATTTCATATTGTACTAACCTTTTGCTTAAATTGCAAGGCATCCAATTATTTTACACACTTTTGTAACAAACGCTTACAGCTGTAAAATAGATATGTAAAGTTCCTATTCTTATAAAAACGTTGTGCAACAATGCTTTGCGGGTTTTCTGGTCAATTTTAGTCAAAAAGACTTTTTTATTTGCCGGTAAATTTTACAAAATAATAACAAAAAAACTTTTTATAAAGTAAAAAAGGCTGCACTTAACAATCTGAGTGCAACCCTTTCCTTTATTAATATTTACTCTCGTCTTAAAATCCGCCTGACTTTAGCAATCAATTTGCTAATCAGTTTCAGTATCTGCAAATTACAGAGACTGATCCGCAGTATTATCAAACAAACTAGTAACAGTTCGTTCAACGTATGCAGCAGATTGAGGAGTTTGATATAGACTCACCCCTTCTTGTTCAAATGCATCAGCATTTGCTATTGTAGTCATTGCCCTTTTAACTTCCACGCCGGTTAGGTTAGCCGCAGCGTTAGCCAAGGACAAATTAACCTTTTTGCCCGCACCATTTAAAAATACTAATTGTAACGTCTTGGTTTTAGTTTCCATATTATATACTCCTATCCCACTTAATTATTGACTGACTGGTTTTAATCTCTTGCTAATGAAATGCCCTGCTTTTGAATTAAGGTTGCCGCTCCCAGTTCATCGCCTTGCAAGTGAGCTAGTGCGTTTCCGACTTTAGCTAAACTGTCTGCTGCAACGCCCCGTTTAACATTCTTCAAATTGCGTGTTTTAGCGCCTTGTTTGCCATACTTGGAGTTTAAAAATGTGTATTGGACTGCTTGATCTAATAATGCAAAATTCATAGTATCTTTCTTCCCTTTTTTAATTTATCTTAATGCTGTAATCAACCCGCGCGCCAGATGTCTTACACTATTACTAACGAATTGGCACCGTAGAATGTAACTTTTTAGTCGTAATTTTTTAGCTAAAACAAGTGAAAAAACACCATTAAGTAGTCAAATCTGCTTAAACCATCTATAATTAAACTAAGTATGAGTAAGGAGGATAAGTTCCTATTATGAAAAAAACGACAATTGGTACGATTGTGGCAGTAGTAATTATCGCTATTGGTGGTGGCGTCTTTTATGCCACCCAAAAATCTAACAGTGATAAAGTTAATGCTTCCTATAACAGTGCAATGACTACCGGTAAAAATGCAGTTGCTGACAAAGACTACTCAGAAGCAAGCTCCGCATTTGCCAAAGCTTTCAGAATTAAGAAGACTGACCAGGCTAAAGCTTATAAAAACCAATCGGACAATATGACTTCTGCAATTAAGGCTACTAAAAAGGGTAAATATGATGATGCCTTAAGCAAAACTGCAGACGTAATTCAAAGAAAAAACGGCTACTCCGTTTTAGTAAAACAAGGTAAAAATCTCAAAGCTACTATTAAAGATGTGCAGGACAACTATGAGCACGAAATTCGGCCTATCTTTCTTGCTGCATCCCAAGCCGAGCTGAATAAACAATACCTCAAAGCCGCTGACGAGTATCAGAAAGTCCTAGACTTGCCATATATCGACGGACAATACTACAGCCAATATAAGAAAGAAGCGGAAAAGGGACTAAAGAATAACCAAAAGGCTGCTAAAGACGGCACAAACGGTAACGCAGCTCAAAGCTACAAAGCTATTTCCGGTAAAGGACCAGACACGGGCAATGCTGGTAAGACCGGTGAAGGAGCAATGGGCAACCATAAGGTAAACGGCAAGACCGTTACTAAGAAGCAGATTGCGCAATTGCGTAAGCGTGTAGCTAAGTTCGGTTATGACGCTACTTCCTGGAGTCCACAAGACTTAATCGATCTTTACAGAAAATCCGGCAGAACTAAACCAAGCAAGATTACCAGAAAAGACATCCAAGATTATCTCAGACCATAATCACGATTTTTAGATCCCTGAATTAAGCAAAATCGCCTTGAACTGCTAAACTGCAATTTAAGACGATTTTTCTTGTCAAAGTTTTAACTATTCAGCAGTTTTTTGTGAGTGGGTAAAAATGCTATAATTTTATTAAAATTGAGAAAAACTACTATTATGTAAAGGGTAAATTGCTCCAATAGTTGCTTTTATAGTCTAAACTCTGTAAAATGACTATTGACTTTCACGTTTCCTATTTTTATTAAAGGAGTGTCTGCTTTGACTGATAAAGAAAATAATACCAAAGAGAAAGATAACGAAAAACAACAAGATAAAGATAAAGAAAAAGCTAGAAAAGAAAAGGAACTTAAGGTTGTTATGCCTGAGGCTGAGTGGTCTACCATGCCGCAGAAAGAATTCGCGCAGCAGCCGGATTACCTTATAGTATTCGCTGACTTCTACATCGCACAATTTAATCAGCGCGACTTAGAAATCATGAACTTATACGATACTAATTCCAACATGGTGGATATTAATCATTATCTTCTTAACAACATTCACTTTACCCGCAAAGAATTAGTTAAACATGTATTACAATATCATGCGCAAAATTTCCAAAATATAATTGATGAAATTGCGGCTAAAGATGGTGTTGAAGCAGAAAAAATGACATCATACAAGGATTGGGATAACTGGTACGAAGACCGCCGCAATAAAATTTCAGCTTCTTTATCATAATTTACTTGTACTAAAGCAAAAAAAAGAACAAAATAGATACTTGAATGAGAATGCCACATTGACATTCTTTTTTACTTAAAAATGAATAGTTCAATCTTGTCTATGGGAGTACATATTTACTATGGATAAAAAGAAGAAGCGGATCTCAGCTGCCGGTTTGTTAATTACCATCGGTATCGTTTACGGTGATATCGGTACTAGTCCGCTCTATGTAATGAAGTCAATCGTTACGGGTAATGGTGGTATTGCCAACGTTGATCGGGAACTGATCTTAGGTTCAATCTCGCTGATTTTCTGGACAGTCACGCTGCTAACTACCGTTAAGTACGTTATGATTGCGCTTAAGGCCACTAACCGTGGTGAAGGTGGTATTTTCGCTTTATACGCTTTAGTACGCAAAAGAGCCAAGTGGCTGGTGATGCCAGCATTGATTGGCGGGGCAGCGTTATTAGCCGACGGAACATTGACGCCGGCCGTGACCGTTACAACCTCAATCGAGGGACTAAAGAACATGCACTTTGGTTCCCACGTTCCCGTTCCTAATCAGAATGCCGTCATCATTATTACGATTGTCATCCTGCTGGTACTGTTTTCAATTCAAATGCTGGGCACCAGCAGTATTGGCAAGGCCTTTGGTCCGATTATGTTTGTCTGGTTTACCTTTTTAGGTTTGATCGGTATCTATAATATGGCTAACGACTGGTCAATTCTGGAGGCATTGAATCCGGTTTGGGCTGTTAAAGTTCTCTTCAGCCCCTCTAATAAAGCCGGTATTTTCATTTTGGGCTCAATCTTCCTAGCTACGACTGGTGCCGAGGCGCTGTATTCTGATGTTGGTCACGTTGGTAAAGGTAACATTCGCGGATCATGGCCTTACGTCTTTTTATGTTTGTCACTTAATTATTTGGGACAAGGAGTATGGATACTGCAAAACCCGCACTACCAAACTAATGGCGGTGAACTCAATCCTTTCTTTGAGGCCGTGCCAACTAATTTGCGCTTGTTCGCCATCATCTTAGCCACAGTTGCCGCCATTATCGCCTCCCAGGCTTTAATCACCGGCTCATTTACACTGGTATCCGAAGCAAGTGGTCTGAAGTTTTTACCACGGATGAATATTAATTACCCTACTACCAAGCATGGTCAAATTTATATTCCTTCCGTTAACAAAATGATTTGCGTTGCTACTATTGCAATCGTCATTTTCTTCCGGACTTCAGAACACATGGAAGCAGCCTACGGTCTGTCAATCACGGTCACAATGTTAATGACTACTCTGCTTCTTTTTGAGTACTTGGGTTCAAAACACCATCCGCTAATATTACGTCTGTGCTTCTTACTTGCTTTTGGCTTTATCGAAGGCATGTTCTTAATTTCCAGTCTAACCAAATTCATGCATGGCGGTTATGTTACCGTCTTAATTGCCGGTTTCATTGGCGTTATCATGTTCATTTGGTACTTCGGCAATAAAGTCCGCGACAAGCACGAAGGTGCTCATTCCTATGTACGTTTGGATGAATACACTGATATGTTAACGGACCTAAGTCATGATGATGATTATCCTACTTATGCGACTAATCTGGTCTACATGGCAAAAGTTAAATACAATAAGTTTATTAAACGGGAAATCATGTACTCCATCTTGGATAAACGGCCTAAACGCGCTCAAGCCTACTGGTTTGTCACTGTTAACATTACCAACGAACCGTTTACAGCCAGATACGCCGTTAATACTTTTGGCACTAAAAATGTCATTAACGTGCAGCTGTATCTCGGTTTCAAGAAACAGACCAGTGTCAACGTTTATCTGCGCCAAATTGTTCACGACTTGATTAAAGACGGCACCATTGAGGCTCAACCGCAAGAATACACTACTACCCCAGGTCGTAAAGTCGGCGACTTCTCATTTGTAATCGTTAATGAGGTTGTCAGTCCTTTAACCAGACTAAAGGGCTTTGAAAAAGTAATGTTAAAAGCGCGGGTATGGTTGCAAAACCTATCTTCCAACCCTGCTTCCTGGTTTGGCCTGGAATACACCGATACGGTGGTCGAGCAAGTGCCTTTGATTTTAGGCAAGCCAAGACACAACTTGCACATTAAGCGGGTTGCACCACGTGACTATTCCAACTTAAAGAAAAAAGAAACTGAATAATATAAATAACCGTCCACGACTTGTTAGAGTCGGGGCGGCTTTATTTTAAGCAAAAAGCGTTTATAATAAGTGATATGAAGAAATCATGACCAAGTAGTAAAAGTCTAGTCAAACAGATAGCAGTTGATCGAATTAAGATAGTGAGGTGTAAGTATAATGGATAGAAATATTTTTCTTAAGCAAATGATCGCATTTGCTGTGAGTAAAGGCATAAGTGAAGACCAAGCCCAGCGAATTATGAATAAATATATCGATAAGCTTGAAGTGAGTGACTCCATTGTACAACACATTGGGCCTGAATATTATGCTTATCAAATTTTAATTAATGAAAAGTTGGTAGATTTTGTGGCTCTATAGTTTTTAAAACTAATTAACCCCATAAACCAAATCTCTTTTATTAATCATATGTCTAAACTAGTTATATGAAAACTATTCAAACCAAAAACGCACAAGCTAAAGTCTAGCTTATGCGTTTTTTAATTACTTTGTCAATTATGGAATCAAAATCAATGGTAATTAATCCTGTTGCTTCGGAAAAAATTTTCTTAGAATTTCACTGTCAAACAGATTCTTTCTAATTTCTCCATCTTGCGTAAAATCTTGATGACTTCCTAAACTGCAATTTAAAATATTACATTTGCGCCAAGTTTTTTGCGATTACTTCTTGTCTCCGTTTGGTCCAAATAATAACTAAAGCTATAGCTGCATAAATAGTCACTCTCAAAATGGTTCCCTGCCAATCCATCATAGTAGGTTGCACTGCAGACTTAACTGGATTGCCATATTCGCCGATACCAGCCTGAAGAAATAGAATAAAATCATATAAGCCATGATAGGTCATATTTAACAGTAGCGAATGTGTGTAAAGGTAAATAGCAGCAAGTACCAACCCCGCGCCACTTACCTCAAACATTTGGCGCAAAGTAGTTAATGGCGTTTGATAGGCAATGTTGGTGATATGCCAAAACCCAAAAAGTAGACCATCAAATAACACAATTAAGTATATACGATACTTACTGCTTTGAAAAATTTGCGCAAGAAGAGCAATAACTAAAAAACGCATTAGCCATTCTTCAGCAATCCCTGTTCGTATAGCTGACCCGATAATACCAAGATTAATTTGATCAAAATAGTAACTCAAAGTATCGGCAATGTTATCAACTTTGGCTAAAGGGGATAAAGCAATTAAAAATAAAACTCCCGCTAAAAGCAAAGTTATTAAGCTGGAAAACAGAATTGAGTCATTCCGACTATATAGAAAGTGTGGTTTTTGTATTTTCCAACTGGTCATTACCAAAACAGTAATGATGATTAAAACAGGAATTCCAGACAAACCCGAATTATTTATCTGGTGCAATACCTTGTTGTACCGTAAAGTTCCGGCAATCTTGCTTACAACCCGGACGTCATAGACAACAAACATCAATAGCAAAATTCTGCCCCAATTATTGTTCACCCGACTTAAGGCTAATTTAGCCATTGGAATATACATGATAAGGGAATAAAAAGTAACCAAAAGCATCCAGAAAGTGCCATTGATCAAATGATAGTAATTCAGTAATTTTGTTAGCAAAGACAAACTAATTGGCAAAGTGTAACAAATTGCTATAGTTTCAGTGTAATGGTTAATCAATTGCCATCTTTTCGGCTGTTCACTTTCAGTCTGTAATAAAGAAAATTGTAAACAAACAAAAATAAGAGAGAGTGAAATGGCAAGCCTTTGGTTTTGATTAAAAAGATTTCTATTAACAAAACCCAGAGTAGCGCAAATTAGTAAGATCAATATTTGTCCCACAGTTTGTGCTAAATGAAAAATTTTTATTATCCGATTAGTTTCTGATGTACGTGCTGATACAGCGTTTTGATTGAAATTCTTCATGGTAACTACATTATAGTAAATATAAAATCTGTTTCAATATATCTTTAATCCTTTTTTAAAATAAGTAAAATTATTATTTACCTTTACAAAAAAAGCCATTGTTCTAAATGATTAGAACAATGGTTTTTGATTTATTACTAATAATTACCAAATATGTACTCGTTTTTCTGGGTCGAGCCACATGCCGTCTTCTGGCTTAACATCAAAGGCTTTATAAAAGTCATCTTGACATTGGCTTTGAACGTTGGCACGTAATGGACCAGGTGCGTGAACGTCAACAGCGGTTTGACTCTTAATTGATTCAGTCAGTTGCTTATTAGCCCAAATGCGTGCAAAGTTTTCAAATAATTTCTTTAAGTCATCATTTTCATTCTTTGCAGCTTCAACAGCAGCGGTCAAGCCACCCTGGTCAGCAATATTTTCTGAAACTATTTGCTTACCATTGAGTTTAACCGGACCATATTCGATGCCATCAAACAAATCAATTTCTGCTTGTGTCCTCTTCTTGAATTCGGCATAATCCTCATCAGTCCACCAATTAGTCATGTTGCCCAATTCATCAAATTGTGCACCGTTGTTGTCAAACGCATGAGAAACTTCATGAGCAATTACGGAACCAATACCACCAAAGTTAGCTGCTCTGTCTTGCTTCAAGTCATAGAATGGCTTTTGCAAAATGGCTGCAGGGAAAGTCAGATCATTTCTTTGCGGATCATAGCAGGCGTTAACTAAATTACCTGGCATTGCCCAGATTGTCCGGTCAACTTCCTTGTGCAATTGCTCAATGTTGTATTTTTGCTCTGCAATAATAAATGCACGTTCATTTGCATAAAGGCTGCCACCTTGACTTGCAGGGATAACCTTCAAACGATTATAAATCTCCTCGATTTTATCCGGATAACCAATTTTCAAGACCAAAGCATCAAGCTTAACAATCGCACGCTTTTTAGTTTGTGCAGAAAGCCAGTCATTATTTTGCAGGCGTTCCTTATAAACGTCAAGCATACGGTGAATCATGTCTTCAACGTCTTTTTTAGCATCTTCGCCAAAATAAGTCTGACCATAATAAACACCGACTACTTCACTAAAGGCGCCGTTGGCAATGTGGTAAGCTTGCTTTTCACCACTAGACAACTTAGGCTGGCCATATAAAGCCTGGCTAAATGGGAACGCTGCTTCCCGGAAGTCTTGTGACAAGGAGTCGGCATCCGCGTTAATAAAGGTAACAATCATCCAGCCCTTGATTTCATCAAAGTTTTCTTCATTGATAATTTCGTTAATGTGATCCAAGTAGCGTGGTTCTTCAACAATAATTCGTTCTGGTTCTTCGCCAATTGCTTCTTTCAAGTAGTAAGCAATCTTGAATTTATCAAACTTAGCTTCAAAGTCCTTAATCTTCATTGGATTGTAAGTAGCAGGATAATCTGCCCACTCCTCTGTAGACTTAACGATCTTAGATAGCTTAGCATCAAACTTAATAGCATCTGCTGCATATTTTTCTGCTTGAGCTTGAGCAATACCAGCCATGGTTAAAAGCTTAACTGACTGCTTTTGCAAAGTATCTAATAGTTTTGGCGCATCAGGAGTTTGATAAGTTGTAGTGTCAGGCAAGAAAGTTCCAGGACCAGCAAAATACAAAGCATTAACTTTGGTATTCTTCATGTCAGGTTCAACGCTAAAGCTAAATGGGAGCAAGGCAAAAGTTGCTAAGTCAGGCGCATTTAAGTTGTAGTCAGAAAAGTCCTTAATGCCGTCAAGAATAGCTAAATCGTCCTTAATCGGATCAGCACCTTCTCTATTACGCTTGTCAAAATCGCCTGCTAATTTATAGAGCTTAACTGCCTCACCTAAGTTAGGAACGTTCGGCACTTCTTTTTTACCAGATGCAAAATCGGCAAAATCCTGCATTAAATGCTTTTCAACATCTACATCGATGCCATCAAATGAAGCCATCCGTGAACGGTCTTCAGGAATTTTAGTATTTTTAATCCACTCAGAATTAATAGCCAAGTAAAGGTTGTCCTGTGGACGAGCGGCAACATTAGGTTCAATAATATCGCCACTACCGCCGCGAACAGCAAAATTTTTATTCATTCAGAAAGTCCTCCCTTTTATATCTAAATTAAAAATAGACTAAATTAATCTTATCATTTTAATTAAAGCGTTAATATTAAAAAGCCTTTACAAAATCATTTATAAAGTGTGATATGTTTACGCAACTTTGCGTGAAGGGGCAATAACATTAGCACCATCAGAAAAATACCACAGGCAGCTGTTATGAAAAACGGGATGTAACCCGCACGATCAATTACCATCCCGCCAAATAAGGGGCCAAAGGCCTGACCAATCCCGCGGGCAACATTAATTTCACCCTGATATTTACCTTTACTGGTTGCGGGGGATAAATAGTTAATGTAAGCAGGAACGGCAGGAAAAGCTGTCGCTTCACCTAGCGTCAGCACAAACATTGACAGTGCAAAATGGGCAAAGTCCTTGGCAAAAATCAATGTGGCAAAAGAGATTGCGAACATGATCGTGCCAAAAATAATTTGCTGAAACAGGTTTTTAAAAATATGAGGAAAGCGTGCCAAAATTACCTGGACAGTAACTATAATCGCACCATTAAAGGTCCATAGTAGGCTATACATGTGGAAAGGTATTCCCAAAGACACCATGTAAACCGACAGGTTGGACTCCCAGTTCATATACATTAACCAGGTCACAGCTAAAGAAACCAAAAATCCGACCATCAGCATCACGTTATATTTTGGCATAGGAATCGCCTTGGATTGTGCATCCTTTTTAACACCATTCTTTTTACGGTTTTGGTGAAAAGTGCTGATTGGGCGATAATGGATAGCCGCATTGACGCAAGCAATAGCAAATAAAGATGCTGCCAGAATAAATAAAAATTCAATCGAGAAATCATAGAGATAACCAACAAGCAGAGTACCAGTGACAGTACCAACGTTTTGCGCAAAATAAATCAAATTAAAAACGTAGCGTCCTGAATATTTACGCAAACTCGTCGCAATTGAATTAATCAGCGTGCCGTTCCAGCCACTGATACATCCCGTCATAATCAGCCATATCCAATATTCCGGCCAGCCATGAAAGAACGCCATCATAAACAGAACCAACGCATCAAGGCCTAACCCAGTAACAATTAACGGGTAGGGGTTCAGGCGGTCGTACAAGCGTCCGGCTAAAAATGAGCCTAAGACATTGCTGGCACAATTGCAAAATAAAACAACCCCTATTACAGAAAGGCTGATGTGTAATTGCTTGTTTAAATAAACCGAAGTTAAGGGCCAAACAAAACTTGACCCAATCCACGTGGCCAGTTCCCCCAGTAGTAGCCAACGCAGCTTAATTTCTGTTTCTTCATTAGATCCGTGTTTAAGTTTCATTTATTCAGTCCTTTCTTTTTTTAGATTCCATTTACCAGTTTAGCAAGAAGTATTAAAAAAGAACACCCCAAAACTAATAACTAACCGGGTAAAAAAGATAGTTATTATCTAAAAAGATGATTACATGTCTTGCTGCAATCATCTTTATTATTATGCAATGGCAATAGGCCTAAAAGAACTGGCCCTTATTTTCTTGGTAATACTTTTGGTAGCGTCCTTTATAATTATGAAACATGTATTTCAAAAGCAGCCACCGCTTAAAATTGCGATCCTGATCATAAAAGACAGTCGTACCATAGCGACCTTCATGAATTAATTCTTCGGCCATTTGCTTGGCTTCATTGTCCACGGCATATTGCTTGAACACGCTCACCGGAATACCCAGCCACAATTCATGCTTTGACTTTAATTTGTTACCGTAGATTGGTTCCTTGTCCTGCAGTGAATCGTAAACATAATCGTCCACGTACCATTTGGCCAGATTATAACCATTAAGTGTCACATAGAAGCTTGAGCGACCCTGACGCAAATTAATTTCAAAGAACTTATATTTACCATCGCGGGCGTCATATTTAATGTCAAAGTTAGCCATCCCCGTGTAATTGATTTTTTCCAAAAATGCTTCAACCTGCTCATACAGCTTTTCATCATAATCAGGTAAAATCGCCATATAATTGCCAATTGACTGGGGTGTGGGATCTTCCAGCAAAGGATGACCCATACACATCATCTTAATATGATGATCCTTATCAACATAGGCATTTAGCACCCGCATGTTGGAATCATCACCGGGAATGAAGTCCTGCAGAATTAAATCTTCTTTGTAGCCATTTTCATAGATTTTTGTGACAATGTCGCGCAATTCAGTTTCATTATGAATGGTAAAAGCCTTTTTGCGACCTTCAAATTGCACGTCAAGCCAGGATACCGGATCTTCCGGCTTAAGCTCCAGTGGGTAGCCAAAAGGCAGTTCCAAATAATTTTCTGCCTTGTAATCTGCCATAGTCACAATTTTAGTCTTAGGGTACGGCAGACCATACTTTTCCGCAATTTGATAAAAGTTTTCTTTTGAAATTAATTTTTGTAAGAGGTCGTAGTCCACGTAAGGTACAACAAATACCTGCTGTAGTTCTTCTTTGTGTTTAGCAAGCAGTTCCGAATAACCATCTCCGCATGAAATTAAAATCACCGGTTCATCATGGTCTTGGTAGAGTTTCATTTGCTTGCGCATTACTTCAATAAAAGTGGGATCTTCACTAAAACCCTGGTGCAGTTCCACACTAACAATTTTTGAATAACGCGTTGCCGCCAGCTGGCTGTCAGCCAGTGCTTTCACGCTAATACCATAAGCCTCGTTAAACGATCGGGCCATGCCGTAAACATTAATGTCACTACCAAGTAAAATTGGTGTAAAGTTTCGTTTCATTAATAAATTCTGCTCCTCATTAAACCAATTTGCCTTGTTTAATCAAATCGGCTACTTCTGGTTGAACACGCTGGTATTTGGCAACTGTACCTTCATAATCAACAAAGAATAGTTTATACCAAACTAAAAACGTATAAATTGTCCAAATCTGTCTGCGATGAGAACCATCGCCTTTATAGTTTTCATCAAGTAAGTCTAAAATTTTATCTTGTTCAAAGATATCCTGAACAAAGTCTTCGCTGAACAGCTCGCGTACCTGCTTATAAAAGCGAGGCTCTTGCAACCATTCTTTGATTGGGGTAGGAAAACCTAGCTTTGGCCGTTTAGCCCATTCAGCTGGTAAAACTTTTTCTGAAGCCTTGCGTAAAGCATATTTAGTATCATGCTTATTAACTAGATAATCGGTTGGAATTGAATTTGCTCTTTCTGCCACCTTTTTATCAAGGTATGGTACCCGCAATTCCAGCGAATGTGCCATAGAAATCTTATCTGCCTTTTGTTCAATATCATTAAGCATAAAGTGATGCAGATCAATGTACTGCATTTGCCGGACGTTATCGAGATTTTTGACCTTCTTAAAGTCGCTTTGGTAAATCCCGTTAACAGTTAACTTATTCCGGTAAGACGGCTTTAAGATGCTGTTAGCATCTTCTGAAGAGAAGATGGTCGGGTAATCCATGTCGTAGATAACCGATTGACCAACATAAAATTCACTTGGCTCAGCTAAGTTGGTATACAGATGCACCTTGCCCGGAAAGTTCGGCATTTTCTTAATTCTGCGCGCCAGCTTAACCTTGGTGTTCTTAGGCAATTTCTTACACTGTGAAGTAAAGGCCTTAATAATACTGTTATGCGTGTGCATCCCATAATTGACATACCCTGCAAACAATTCATCTGCACCTTCACCAGAGAGTGCGACAGTGACGTGCTTACGCGCCATTTTGCAGAGGTACCACAACGGGATAATTGACGGGTTGGCATCCGGTTCATCCATATGATACTGCATCTCGGGGAAGTCATGCATTGCTTCATCGGCTTTAACCTTGTCGGAAAAGAAGTTCCAGCCCTTGATCTCTGCTAACGCCTTGGCCTTTGATGCTTCATCATAAGTGGCATCATCAAACGAAATTGAAAAGACGTCATCCGGATTTAAGATACTGGTGATATAGCTGGAATCGACCCCTTCTGATAAGAAGGCACCGACAGGAACATCCGCAATATGGTGCAGCTTAACTGACTCATGCAGATCTTCGTTAATCTTATTAACGGTTTCTTCAAAACTTAAAGTATTGGCTTTGTACTCGGCGTCCCAGTATTGGTGGATTTTCATTGCGCCATCTTTGTATTCGAACCAGTGACCGGCAGGAAATCTGTAAATACCCTTAAAGAAGGTCTCATGCAGGTCATTATACTGATTCATCAAATACGGTTTAACAGCTTCAATGTTTAAACGCCGTTTAAAGCCGGGCAGTGCCAGAAAGCTCTTAATTTCCGAGCCCATGATCAAGTGGCCATTTTCATTGCTGTAATACAGCGGCTTAATGCCGAAAAAGTCGCGGGCACCATACATTGTCTGGGTCTTATCATCCCAAATAATAAAGGCAAACATGCCCCTGATTCTTTTGAGCAGGCCAGCCATGCCCCATTCTTCAAAACCATGCAAAAGCACTTCCGTATCGGACTTAGTAGTAAACGTGTGACCTGCCGCAAGCAGTTCTTCTCTTAAAGGCTGGAAGTTATAAATTTCACCGTTAAAGATAATCGCCTTCGTTTTATCTTCATTGTAGATTGGCTGACTGCCACCACGTAAATCAATGATTGACAGTCTCCGAAACCCTAAAGCAATTTTATCGTTGGTATAAAAGCCATCTGAATCAGGACCACGATGCTTCATCGCTGCCATCATTTTACCGATAGCAGCTTGTTTATCATTTATTTCTGGATTATAGAATGCAACAATTCCGCACATTGCTTAACTTCCCTTAATTTGTCTTACTTTGTATATTTTTGTCTTCATTTTAACTTTTCCATTATATGCTAAGAGCCGGGCAATTTCCAAATTGCCCGTCGCGACTTTACTAAATATAAAAGATTCTGCGTTTGCTGGCAGCACCGTAGCCGAAGGTCTGAATGTAGTGTCTTTGTAAATCAATATTTACGATATAACCGGCAAATTCGGTTTGGTGGTCAATTTGCCTTTTCCAATTTTTATTATATTTGGTGGTCAAGGCGTGATTAGGACCCATCAGTGCAGAACAGTTAAACAAGATATACTGGATCCCGTTAATTCGGTACTGGTCTTCTCTATGTCTGTGGCCGCAGAAGTAGGCAATAATGCGGGCATTTTTTACATTAGTAAAATCAAACTCATTTGCCAAACGAAATTCAGGAGGCAGCCCAAAGCTGGAATGCATCTCTCCTTTTTCACCTTGATTAAAGGCTACCAGCAGTTCATGCAGTGAACGACCATTGTACTTTAATGCGTTTGAACCTTTACGATTAATGGGATTAGCGTGACTCATCAAGATAATTTGCTTATTCGATGACTGCTCCAGAATTTCAATAATTTCTTCTATTTGATCTTCCCTCACAGCCAAAGTGAGTTTAGCATCATATTTTTTTCTGCCTTGTGCATCCAGATAGTAGGGCAAGTCTGAAGTATTAACAGAAATAAAGCGCAAGTCATCCACGTCATAGTAACAAACACCGTGCTGACGGGAAATATAATGGATACCATCTTGCTGATACATAGCAGGCCACATAATTCCTTCAAATTCATTTTCTGGAAAAGAGGCCCTTAAATCATGGTGTTCATCGAATTTATCATTTTCATCATGATTTCCTTTAATTAAAATATAAGGCACCTTATCTGATTTAAAAGAATCACGCAGTTTAGTTAATTCACTTTCACCTAAAAAGCCAGTATCAGAGCCATCAATCCAGTCGCCTAAATGAACTTTTAAACTAAGAAGACCGGAATCATCAAGATAAGAAAATTCATTAACATGTGTCAAACCATTCCAGCCATAAAAGTCCATACTGTTACGGTCCTTATAATGAGTGTCCGTAATGACACTCACATTCACAGAATTTTTCCCTGTACGAATGTGGCCTTTTACTCTTTCAATAAAGCGGTCGAGATATTCTTCTACCACGTAACGCCTGCCCGTTTTACGGCTGACAAAAGCGCGATAACGCTGCAATTCAGGACTATACCTGCGCACATATTCAGGCTCTAACTTATCTGTGCTTTCCAAGCTCAATGCCTGGTGCAGTACCTTTTCTTCATCTTGATAGACAGTCAGGGTATAAGGTTGATCATTGGGAGTTCTTTGTTCACCGTCAACGTGATACTCTCCTACTGTCAAATAGTCTTGCATGGGATCAAGCTGTACATCTTTTTTCTTAAATAAGGAATGCAGCTTAGCCCCGTTTATTTTATCAGCTAATCTTTTAGCATACTTAAAAACACCCATTTTTTGCCTCAAGCAGAAAGAAAAAGAGCTGAACACACATGTTTCAGCTCTAAAATTATAAACTTTTTTCTAAAGCGTGTGCCGCTAAACCAATTGACAGAAGCGCATCCTTAGACAAAACTCCTTGTAATGTTTTTGGCGCAACTTCTTCAACGGCTCCAATTACTTTTAAGCTGTAACTAACAACGTGAAAGTCTACTATATCATTGTAAAATCCATCTTCATAAGGATTTTCATGATTATAAGTCAGGTTGATTTCATTCTTGTCAACAAAACCGTCAACGTGGTTAGTTAAAATCCGATCATGTAAATCGGTTAACTGCTCTGATAATTTAATCAAAGTCAGTTTATGATCACTTTCAGTGTCATAATACTCTTCTTGAGTCATGCCGAAGTATTCTTTTATTGGCTTATGCAATACGTGCAAATTATCAATTACACGATAAACTGCCTCGGCGTCAAAATCTGTTTCTTTATTTAAAATACTCTCTTGATTTGCGGCCAAGTCATCGGCCAAAGTTACTATTTCTAACTTCTCCATGGTTTCCTCCTAAAGTTCAATATATATTATACCAAAAAAACTACTATTGCACTTTTTGAGGACAAAGTTTCTAATATTTTAGGAAAAAGAAAATAATTAAATTTTCTAGTCAAATTGTTTTACAAAGAATAGCAAACTTTTGGCGTATTTATTAATGAACGCTAAGATATATTTAAGGAGAAATAAAAATGAATGATATCACTCGCTGCCCCTGGAGTGACCATGATGATGCCTTAGTTAGAGAATACCACGATCACGAATGGGGCAAGTTAAACCTAGATGAACGCTATTTATTTGAAATGCTGGTACTAGAACTGTTTCAGTCCGGACTCAGCTGGTCCACTGTTTTGCATAAACGTTTAAGTTTTCGGCAGGCTTTTCACAACTTTATTCCTGAAGAAGTTGCCCAAATGAGTGCACTGGATCAAACCCACTTACTGCAGAACAAGGCAATTATCCGCAATCAAAGGAAAATTGCGGCGGCAGTTACCAACGCTCGCGCCCTGTTAATTATTGATGCCACATACGGCAGTTTCGCGCACTATTTGCAAGAATTTATCCCTACTCCTATTATTCATCATCCCCAAACAAGTACAGAAGTACCAACGACAAACAAGATTGCACAAGAACTAGCAAAGCAGATGAAAAAAGACGGCTTTACTTTTGTGGGGCCAGTAATTCTTTATTCTTTCTTACAAAGCGTAGGATTAATTAACGATCACCTTGAAAATTGCCCGTTTAAATATCACGGCTAAAAAAATGAACCAAGTTGCTAGTTACCAACTTGATTCATCATTTGTTATATTTGCGTTTTACACTAATTTCTTCCGAATCCAGCCTGAAATCCAGTCAATTACAACAACCATAATAATGATACCTAATAAAATGATACCAACGCGGTTCCACTGGCGATATTGCAGCGCAATAATTAGCGGATAACCGATACCACCGGCTCCAACTAAACCTAAGATAGAAGCGGACCGAATTGAAACGTCAAACCGGTATAACGTGTTTGAAATAAGTGCCGGCATCAGATTAGGCAGAGTAGAAAACATAATAATATTTGTTTTTGAACCACCGACTGCAGTAACTGCTTCGTTAGGGCCATCGTCCAAGTTTTCAATTGCTTCAGAAAAAAGTTTGGCAAGCATCCCTACTGAGTGAAAGCCCAAGGCCAAAACACCAGCAGCAGAACCTGGACCTACAGCTTTAATAAACATCAGAGCCAAAACAATTTCTGGGAATGACCTGATGATTGCGAGCACAATTTTACCGGAGCGTGAGACATACCAGTGCTTATGCTTAGTATGTGCTGCCCAAAAGGCAAACGGCAGTGAAATAATAGCGGAAATAAATGTGCCCAAAAAGGCAATGCAGACAGTTTCCCAAAGCTGCGAAAGCAGATCTTCACCAGTACCATTATATACGTACGACCAGTCAGGATGGAAAATACCGGAAAAGATCGCACCTGCAATTTGACCGGCTGTTTCTTTAATGCCGCCAAAGTCAATACCAGTACACGACCAAATAATCAGCACTACTGTGATAATAGCCATCAACCAGTGAAAGGCACGCTTTTTAACATCTATAGGCCTAGGAGGCAACTTTTTCATACTTGTATCCATTATTGCATCAACGCCTCCCGTGACTTAGATGAAACGTAGTCAATCAGCACTACCACAATGATAATTACAATTATAATTGTACCCGTCTTCGGATAATCGAAGATTTGCAGTGTTTGTTGCAGATATAATCCAATACCACCGGCACCGATGTAACCCAAAACGGTTGAAGCCCGCACGTTAATTTCGAATGCGTATAAACAATAAGAAATAAAATAGGTAATAACTTGTGGTAAAACTGCAAAGACAATTATTTGTATTTTATTAGCCCCAACTGCAGTTAGTGCTTCAATCGGACCCGGATCAATAGTTTCAATAGCTTCATAAAAGAGCTTGACCACAATTCCGAAAGTACAAATAGCTAGTGCCAAGACACCCGCTACCGGTCCGATACCAACAATAGCAACAAAAATGGCACCAAGAAGCAAGTCCGGTATAGTTCTGATAATGTTCATGATTATCCGCAAAATTCCCGTGACTGCCTTATTTTTGACAATATTGCGGGCAATAAGCAAAGAATAAATAAAAGCAATTACAGAACCTATCGCCGTGCCTAAGATCGCCATCTTAATAGTTTCAAGCAAAAGCGGTACAACTGTTGCCAGGTATGACCAGTCAGGGTGCAACATTTGCAAGAAAATTTCAGCAAAATCCCCAAAGTTGGCAAATAGAGCACCCAAATCTGTTTTGGTTTCATTAGTAGAAATGAATAATCCAGCGACAAAAAGCAGCACCCAAAGCCAATTCAAAATTTTAAGCTTTTTCTTAGGTAAAGTCATCAGCTTTTCTTGCTCTGTGCTACTCATCTTGATCACCACCGGAATAGATCTGATCAAACGTGGATGCCGGAGTATCTGACATCTTGCCGTCATAAATAATTTCACCAGCACGAACACCAATGACCCGCTTGCCGAATTCTTGTGCTAACTGGACGCTGTGCAGGTTAATGACTACCGTCATACCATGCTTTTCATTCAGCATCTGCAAGTCTTTCATCACCCGGCGTGAAGTCTGCGGGTCAAGTGAAGCTGTCGGTTCATCCGCCAAAATAATATCCGGGTTTTGAGTCAAGACACGAGCAATCGCCACTCTTTGTTGCTGACCACCAGACAATTCATCAGCTCGTGAATAAACCTTGTCTGCCAAATCCACTTGCTGGAGTGCATCATATGCCCGCTGCTTATCTTCTTTAGTAAAAAGGTTGAGAGTAGATTTCCAAGTAGGATAATAACCCACTCTGCCTGTTAAAACGTTACGCAGAACACTTGACCGTTTAACCAGATTAAAGCTTTGGAAAATCATTCCAATATGCCGGCGCAACGTTCTTAACTTTTTACCCTTGGCCTTGGTAATAGATTCACCGTTAATTAAAATATCACCTTCAGTAATATCAATTAAACGGTTAATCGACCGCAAAAGTGTTGATTTGCCGGCGCCGGATAGACCAACAATAACGACAAATTCACCTTTATTAATAGTTAAATTGACGTCTTTTAAACCAACAACATCTTTGCCATAAACTTTTTTAACGTTTTTTAATTCGATTATTGGCTTAACTGCAGAATCTGCCATTATAAACTTCCTTTGTACTCTTTATTTTTTGGTCGATTCAATAATTTTTTCATACTTACGCACAACATTAAAGTCGCTGTCCTTAGTGTGGGCATATCCTTCGTGAGTGTAAATACTTTCGATGACCTTTTTACCCTTCTTGGACTTACCGATAGCGATAAATGCCTTAGCCAATTTCTTTCTGAACGATTCACTCATGCTCGGAACAACGGAAATGGTATCGTTCGGAATAGGCTTAGTAAAGTAAATGGGAACAACTTGGCTCATGATCTTAGGATTATCGTCTTTAACAATTGTTCGTGCATCTTCAAAAACAAACGCGGCGTCTGTGTCGCCATTGAGAACATTTAAAACAGCTTGGTCTTGACCAGTTACTGTTACTAGCTTGCAACTCTTACGTACATCAAGACCCTTTTCCTTTAATTCAGCAATTGGGAAAACATAGCCAGCTGAAGAAGTGGGACTTTGAATAGAAATAGACTTGCCCTTTAAATCTTTCCAGCTCTTAATTTTTGAATTTTTCTTTGCCACAATTTCAGCGCGATAGAAGTTAACCAGTTCCTTAGTTGGTCGTCCATCAGGTTGCTTAACACCATATCTTTGAGCTTGCAGCAAGACATCTGCTGCTCCCTGCTGATGAGCTAAAATGTAGCCATTTGGCGGCAAGAAACCTACATCAACTTTCTTAGACTTCATGGCCTCAACCACCGTGTTGTAGTCGGTAGACATTGATACATGTACTGGAATGCCTAAACGATCCGACAACATTTTTTCCAGCGGCTTTGCACGAGATTCCAGTTTAGTGGCAGCCTGACTAGGAACGAATTGGACGTTCAAAGACTTTGGCGTGCCAGTATCTTTGCTCTTTTCTTTGTTTGAGCAGGCAGCCATCATGAATGCTACTAAAAAAATAGCGGCACCAGCTAGTATTTTTCTAAATTTTTTCATCATGCCCTCCCAGACATAAAAAAAGACTTTAGCTAAAAACACGAATGTGAATTAAACTAAGTCTTTCAATAACACTTTTACTAAAAAGCGAACAATACCATTTTGAAAGGAACGAAAAGGCTTTTTTGCAAAAACTTCATTGAACGCCAAGCGCCGTTTTTGCATTACCTTCACCCTCCTTTCGACATACTGTATTTATTCTATCAAATAATAGCAGAAATGTTTTATTTAGAAAAGAGAATTGACTAGAAATCTTATTTTGTTTAAGAAAGTTTATTTAATTCTTAGTATGTAGCCTTTTGAGATTTTTTAAATATGGGGGAAACTATTTCTTAGTAGAAGCAATTAATTTATCATACTTTCTGATGATGTTATAATCGCTGTCTTTAGCGTATGTATATCCTTCATGACTATAAATGTTTTCTATCATCTTTTTACCATCTTTTGAATTAGCAATTGAAATAAAGGCTTTGGCTAACTTTTTCCTAAATGATTTAGACATACTTGGAAGAACCGAAATAGTATCGTTAGGAATACGTTTAGTGAAGTAAATAGGTACAACCTGGCTCATAATCTTTGGTTCATCCTTCAGCACATCATTTCTAGCATCTTCATAAACAAATGCCGCGTCAGTATCACCGTTTAACACGTTAAGAACTGCTTGGTCTGCACCTGTAACTGTTACCAATTTACACTTTTTAGTAACATCTAAGCCCTTCTGTTTTAACTCTGCAATAGGGAAAATATAACCCGAGTCAGATGTAACATCTGTTACTGAAATAGACTTGCCTTTTAAATCCTTCCAGCTCTTAATTGAGGAGCCTTTCTTTACTACTACTTCACCACGATACGAATTAACTAATTCTTTGGTTCTTACACCATTTGGTTGTGTAACGCGATAGCGTTCTGCCTGCAGTAATAAATCTGCTGCGCCTTGTTTATGAGCCATAATGTACGCATCTGAAGGTAAAAAACCGACATCAACTTTTTTAGACTTCATGGCTTCAACTAGGCCATTATAGTTAGTAGACATAGAAACATGTACCGGAATACCCAGACGTTTAGAAAGCATCTTTTCCATAGGCTTAGCCCGTGCTTCCAACTTGTTAGCAGCTACGCTGGGAACAAACTGCACGTTGAGTGACTTTGGCGTGTTACTGTTTGAGCTTGATTTCTTACTTGAATTGGAACATGCAGTAGCACCAACAGTTAATAATAATGCAAAACATGCTATCAGAAACTTTTTGATTTTGGTCATTTGCTTTTTTTACTCCTAATAAATACGTTTACCATAACTTTAATTTTGTTTAAGCATAAACTTCGTTGTCATTTTCGTGGCAATTTATTCATGTAGATATTCAAATAAAATCAACCTAAATCAGCTTCCGCTTCTATTTTTCATTACATCCTCCTAAAATTAGGTAAATAAAAAGGCATAATATGACCAATATCACATCATGCCCCAATAGGTTATTCTGAAAGAAAAACGAACGGTTAACAAAGCGAGTTGAACAGTATATAAATAGGAGAATAAATTATAAATTTTTCCTGTTACTTTCATTGCCCTCAACCTTCCAAACACAATAATTACGTTCATTTCATAAAGATAATACCATAAATATTCGTAAAATAGCAAGGGATAATAAAATTTTATTTAATTATCGTGTTATTAAAATAGTATTTCCGAACACTATTAGCAATTAGCTTTGACTTTTGGGCATAAAAAAGGCATACGAATTATTGATCGTATGCTTTTAAATTTGTATATAATTATTTTTTGTCGCTTTGCGGCTTAAGCGGATTATTATTAACGTCTGTTCTAACAATTAAAACATCAGCCAAAGCATGTTGATTAACATATTCAGTAACTGAACCCATCAACATTCTTTCAACTGCATTTAATCCTGTTGCACCCATGATGATCAAATCATTGTGATGATCTTTAATAAAGTCATAGGAAATAATCGCCTTCGGACTGCCATAACGAATATGATAATCAATATCATCGAAGCCCAAGTTGTCATGAGCCCATTCTTTCAAGCTTTTAAGATATTTTTCTGTATCTTGCGTCATCTGATAAACGGTGTCGCCCGTAATCAGTGTATCTTGCATCTCACCCAAAAATTGTCTGGTATCAATGACACTTAAGACATCGATATGCGCATTTTCCGTCATTGCGATTTTAACTGCTTTATCAAAGGATCTTTCTGCCGACTCTGAACCGTCAACTGGAACTAAAATGCTAGCTTTTTTCGTTTCCATGTTCTCACCCTTTTGAAATATAATGTTCTTTTGTTTATTTTACCATAATTTCACTATCCACTTAGGTTTTTTTATAATTGTTTATATACTAGTTTATTGCTAAAATTAAGTGTAATTGTCAAATGCAAAGGTGGAGGTATTCAATGACCCAAAAACTTAAAAATCAATTAATTGGCGTAACAAGCGGCCGTAATTTCCGCGAGCTGGGCGGCTATCAAACTTCTGACGGCAAAACTGTTAAAATGCATAAATTACTCAGAACAGCTAACTTGGCCAAACTGGATAAAACCGATCTGAAATTTTTACATGACTATGGCGTTAAGTATGTCGTTGACTTCCGGAGTAAAGATGAGGCTGAAAAAGAGCCTGATCGGGTTCCAAAAGGCGCCATTTACAATTTTGATCCGGTATTTAGTGAGGACTTGACTGAGTCATCAAAGGGAATCGATGAAATTCTCAGTCAAAAGCATCAAGATCCCAAAGCCGGATTTGACCACATGTTTTTGGCCTATGATGACATGATTAAAAGCGAGTCTGCTCAAAAAGCTTACCGCCACTTTTTTGATGTGCTGCTAGCTAATGACGAAGAAGACCAGAGTGTAATTTTCCATTGCACCGCTGGGAAAGACCGAACTGGTTTTGCAGCACTACTGATTTTATCAGCACTTGGTGTGCCATTTGAAACTATCAAAAAAGATTACCTGTTAACAAACGTTGCCACCAAAGACTTTGTCCATAAATTTTTGCAAAAAGCCAAAGATGAAGGGGCAAATGACGTTACAGTAAATATCCTAAAAGACTTGCAAACCGTGCACTCCGAGTACATAGAGTTTGTAGTTTCAACTATAAATAAAAATTATGGTAGCGTTGAAAACTACTTACATGATATTATGAGATTAACTGATGATGAAATCAGTAAGTTACGTGAAATATATTTAAAATAGGTTTAAATGGTAAGGAGAAATTTTATGACTAAAACAAAGACTGTTTATTTTGGTGCTGGTTGGTTTAATGATAAGCAAAACGACGCTTACAAGAAGACAATGAAAGCTTTAGAAGAAAACCCAACCATTGACCTGGAAAACAGCTATGTTCCTTTAGATCATCAATACAAAGGCATCAATGTCGAGGAGCATCCTGAATATCTGCGTGATCGTGAATGGGAAACCGCTACTTACCGCGGTGACTTAACCGGTATTAAGACCAGCGATATTATGATCGGCGTCTATTTACCAGATGAAGAAGATGTAGGTCTCGGTATGGAATTAGGTTATGCGCTGTCTCAAGGAAAATATATTGTATTGGTTATTCCTGATGAAGACTACGGCAAACCAATCAATTTAATGAGCTGGGGTGTTTGCGATATTGCACTTAAGCTCAGTGAAGTGAAAGACTTTGATTTCAATAAACCTCGTTTTGACTTTTATGATGGAGCTGCTTATTAAACAGAGCCGTGTTTAAACAAAACTAAATAAGACAAACAAAAACCGTTTCTGTTGAGACGGTTTTTGTGTGAGCAAGATATGATTGTTCAAGGCAGTTTAGCTTAGTGCGTAAAATTAACTGCATATTATTAAATTAACGCTAGTTTTGCAATTTAAAATGCCTTGTAGTTCTTTTACGCTATGAATACTGCTCTATAATACTTAATTGCACCATAAAAGTATCCATGCTAAAATACAAGTGTAAGAAAAAGGAAGACTTACCACAATAAGTCTTCCTCACGTAGAGCCGCCACAAAGGACGGTAGCTGCGCTTATAATATTTTTTGTTTAATATTTAAAACCGCCCAGCTAGTATCTAGGACGGTTTTTGATTTGCTCATTTATCATGATGCTTGTAAATAAAAACCGTTTCTGTTGAAACGGTTTTTGTGTGAGCAAGATATGATTGTTCAAGTCGGTTTAGTGTAGTGCGTAAAATTAACTGCATATTGTTAAATTAGCTCCAGCTTTGCAATTTAAAAATGCCTTATATACTTTAGCGCTATGAATTCTGCTCTATAATACTTAATTGCACCATAAAAGCATTCATGCTAAAATACAGGTGTAAGAAAAAGGAAGACTTACCACAATAAGTCTTCCTCACGTAGAGCCGCCACAAAGGACGGTAGCTGCGCTTATAGTTATAATTTTTTAAATTTATAAACCGCCCAGCCAGTATCTAGGACGGTTTTTTGATTTGCTCATTTATCATGATGCTTGTCAATAAACATTAACAAGGTCAAGATAAACATACCAAAGTTAAGCATTAAACTTAACGCTTCGGCAGTGCTCATCAACTGCTGCTCCTTTCTTTTGGGAGACTGAAGTATGAATCAAAATAGTTCATAGGCCTCACTTCCTTCATGAAAGCGGCAGCTACCGTCCTTTTAACTTTTCTACGCTAATTAAATTATAACAAACCAATCTCAAATATTAACCAGATTTTAGGAAAATTACCTATAATCGTATATACCAAGCCATTAAAATGGCTTGGTTTTTATTTTGAAGGTTATTTCAGTAGTTACAATACTTATATTGTTTGCGCCAAATGCTAATTATGCCAAAGATGATAGACTTCAATTTTATTTTGTTTAGATAATTTAGATATAAAAATACCCCCAAATTTGGGGCACTTCATTGCTAAGTCTCGTCTATTTTCTGCTTTTACAAATAATTGATCTGATTCTAAAACTATCAGCAAAAAGTAATACTTTAAAGCGAATTATATATTTTTATTCCGTCAAATAATCTAAAATGCGAAACATTGCCCTTTTATTTTCTTTAGGAACAGGATGCTCAATAATTTGTTTAGCTGTTTGTTTAAACATCGACCCAGAAAGATATTGAGAATCGTTAACCACAATCTCTTTGATATTATCTTTTTCTGGTTCTAAGTGAAACTGCAAACCAACAGCTTGCTTACCCAGAACAAAACCTTGATTTTGTAAATTAGCATTAGAAAATAAAACGTCAGCTTCTTTTGGTATTTCAAACATCTCTTCATGCCAATGTAATACTTCTAAACTTTCAGGCAAACCGCTAATTAATTTGGACTGCAACTTGACCGGACCCCAGCCCACTTCTTTAACCGGCGCCTTTTTAACCTGATAGCCTAAAGTTTTAACAATTTGTTGTGCGCCAAAGCATACTCCTAAAATAGACTTGTCCTCTTTAAATAGCTGCTTAATTAACTGACGCTCCTGCTCAATCCATGGCAGATCATCATTTGGACTCATAGGACCGCCTAAATTAACTAGTAAATCTGTTGTGGCAGCAGTAGGCAAAATGCCAAACTGATAGGGATGATATACATAAAAATCATGCTGATGCAAGTCAGCCCATTCCTGAATTGAACCGGGACCTTCGTTTGGCGTGTGTTGTAAAACATTAATTCTCATCGTTTTGCTCCTTTTAAAATAATTTAGCACCATAATGTTTTTAATAAAATATTCAAATAATAATTTAATATTATTATAATTTAGTGATAAAATGAAGTTTAATTTAATTAAAGCTTTTTATATTCCAAAGTATCAGGAGAATGCAATGTCTTTCAAAACTTTTTTTAAAACACTACCTAAGTCATTATTATTGGGAATTCTAATTGCAACTATAATTTATTCTTTTGACGGCGTAGTTTTATCTTCAGTAGTTTCAAATGTGACGCTTTTCAACCGCCATACACCCGCTATAAAAGCAGTGTTGTATATCATTAGCAGTTTGCTGGCTCTGGGATTAGTTTATTTCGCCATGACCCTAAAGCAAATCTGGATCAATCAGGCAATCAAATTAATGAATATCAAAATAAAAGACAGCTTTGTTTACGGTCAGATAGTTAACCCAGACTTTGCTGCAGTTGCTTCAGATAATGTTTCAAAGATTTTTAATGACTTCAAGCTGATTGAAACTAATTATTTTAAAATTTTTTTTGAATTGTGTGGTGCCATTTTGATGGCTGTAATATCCAGCTTTTATATTCTTTGGCTTAATTTTACAATAGGGATTTTATTCATTTTGTTTTCACTGCTGCCAATGCTTTCATCCAAAATTTTTGGCAAAGTATTAAGTGATTCCTCTGAAACTTGGCAAAAAAGCAGCAGCACTTATTTAGGCAAAGTAACCGACTTGTTTAATGGTATTCGCACAATTAAAACTTATTTAGCTGAAAAAACAATGTTTGCAGATACAGAAAACTACTTGCAGCAAACAGAAAATTCATATAAAAAGATGAATGACTATCAAGCTTGGGCCATTTTTCTCAGTGCCATTCTTTCTGCATTGAGTTTTATTCTTCCTCTCGGTGCAGGTTTGTTTTTTGTCATCAATGGTCAGGCTGAACCAGCAGCTATTATCGCCATTTTCTTAGCCAGTGACCGTGTCGTTGGACCCCTGAGAAATGCCGCACAATGCCTAAATGAGATGAAGACAACAGAAAATATTCGTAAAAGTCTCAAACTGTATTCGCTTGAATTTGCAGAAAACAAGAATAGTCACCTTAATTCTCCTAGCATCAAGATAGATGATGTCAGTTTTGCTTACAATGACAAAAAGGTGATTTTGACAAATTTAAGTTTAACAATTCCATTCAGAACCAAAATTTTAATTACTGGTAAATCCGGCGCAGGCAAATCAACAATCTTCAACTTAATAGAAGGCTTCATCAAACCTACAAGCGGACAAATTTTTCTTCAAGATGGTTCTCAAGTAGTTAAAAATATCGCTGGTTCTGGTGAACTTGCTTATATTGCTCAGAGTCCATTCATGTTCAATGACACTTTGCGTCTTAATCTGACTCTAGGTAAAGAGTTTTCGGATGAAGAATGCTTGAAAGCACTAAAAGCAGTCGGTTTATTAGCAGAACTAGGTGATAATTGTTTAGACAAAAAGTACGGTGAAAATGGTGCAAATCTGTCAGGTGGACAAAAGCAAAGAATTGAAATTGCTCGTGCACTGATTTACCGTAAAAAGATTATTTTAGTAGATGAGGCCACCTCGGCTTTAGACAACGAAACAGGTAAAAAAGTGCAACAAGTAATAAACAGGTTGAACTGCACTGTGTTGGAAATTGCACACCATTACGATGAGCAAATATTTAAAGACAATAACTTTAAACATTACGAGTTAAAAGATAACACTCTTTTGGAACGGAATAACTAAACTCAACACATATTTTTTATTATTCAACTACATAATGTCCTAATAGGTAGTAGTTACAAAAAGATTACTTTTTATTATGTAACCTTATTAAATTTAATTTTGGAGGGTATCAAATCATGCTGAAATATAAACTTAATCCGAAAATTGCCTTATTTTTAATGGGCATTTTACAATTTTTAATTGGTATTCTTTTTATTTATTATCATAAAAAGAAAATAGCTATATATATTTACTTTTTCTTTGGTGTGATATTACTGCTAGGCGCTATTTTCATTAAAACCACCCACCCTGTAAAAATTATTCAAAAGGCTAATCTGGATGGCGGAGAAAAGTTTTTCAAGTGCTTATTTTTAGCAGCTTTGGCATTTTCGCTTCTAGTATTAATTTTTGATAGGACTAATCTGACTTCGTATATTCCGCAGATTGATGCATACTTATTTCTTATCCTATTTTAACCTGCCGGTTTTAGGGAAAGTAGACCAATGTTCATTTTTAATATTGGAAGATGTTTACCCAACGTCAATCGCAATTATTGTGCTGAATTAAAAAAGTACCTGAAAATTAAAACAAATTTTGAGATGCTTTACTTTTCGATTTAGTAAAAATAAAGCAAACTAAAATGCAAACCAGTACGATCAAAGATAGGAATACTAACATATTGTAATTTAGTTTTAGACCTGCCAATGCCGCTAACTTTTTGTTTTTAAAACCTGTTTGCGCCAAAGTTATTAACGAAGCTGCTAGTGCTGTGCCTATCGCCCCCGAATATGATTGGGCAGTCATAAAAATGACATTCCCATCATTTTTTACATCAGTCGTAATATGGGATAAACAAAAAGTCATGATATTACCGTAGCTAAATCCCAAGCCAAACATAAAGCTGATATAAATAAAGGCCATGTTGGTAATATTTGGGTTTAAAAAATTAGCAATTATAAAAGTGAGAAGAATTATTACTACTCCAAATATTATTGGTAATTTTTGATTAACCTTATCGTAAATTATTCCAGCAAACGCTGAAACAACTGCATCTGTGATAGCAGCAGGTAAAACCAGCAACCCAGCTGTGGCCGTTGTTTGTGCAAAAGCTGTCTGTAACACGTTGGGTATCAAAAATGACATGCTCAGTGACATTAATTGCAACAGAAAAAATGCCAGCAAAAAGAAAGTAAACTGCCAGTTTTTAAATAAACTAACTTTTAAAACTGCATGCTGACTATGCTTTTCAGCCAAAATAAAGAAGAATCCAGTAATAATAGTGATTAATGCCAGTATTAATTGCAGGTAAATATTATTGCCACTGGTAAAACCCAAAAGTACAAATAAAGCGGACAGGAGAAACGCAATTAAAAGTAAACCGCCCTGAAAATCGAATGGAATTTTTTCAGTTTTAGTAGTTTGAGTGATACTAAACTCGCCTAATACCCAGATCAATATAATTACTGGGATAATAAACAAAAATAAATTCTGCCACTGAAATAGTTTTAGAACTATTCCACCGTATACTGGACCAACTGCAGGAGCAAAAGCAATAACAAGAGTACCGAGCCCCATAAACATGCCAACTTGCTTTTGAGGTGATTCTCTTAAGATTATTGAAAACATTAGTGGCAAACCAATGCCGGCAGCAACTCCTTGTAAAAGACGCCCAAATAGCAATAAAGTGAAACTTGATGAAATTCCTGCTAAAAAAGTACCTAGTAAAAAGCATAAAACAGCTATTCTAAATAAAGAAACAACTTTGAATCTCTTTTGTAAATACGAACCAAAAGGAATAATAATCGTAGATACTAACATATAGCCTGTTGTTAACCACTGAACCGTTTTGGCAGAAATATTAAATTCAGTCATTAATTGGGGAAAAGCAATATTGAGTGCAGTTTCTATCACAATTCCCAAAAAACTAAGTATTCCCACTGAAAGTATTGAACCAATTAGCTTACTATTTTTTACCATTAAAATTCTCAATTCCTTTTGTCATTATTTTTTAGATACAATATCTAATTAAATAAGTATATTACAGTAATATATTGTACCAGTTAAGAAAAATCAATTGAGTAAATTATTGTTTTATAATACAAAATTTTGTCAACTAGCATAAAAAGCAAGGAATAATTTTTTAATTATACTTTAGCCAGATCAATAACCATAAATTGGAGTTACAAATTATCATGGAAAAAACAAAACAAGAAAATTTAATGAAGCTTTTCAAAAGCACTCTAAAAAATTTAGAAACAGAATACACTGCTAGAGTAGATGATTATGATGATAACATTTACTTATCAGTTTTTACGAAAGAGGATTTCCGCAGGGCTTTAGGACTACTTGGAGCAATAGGTGCCTTTTTTAGTACCTCGTATTTACCTGAGCCTGAATTAGAGTTTCAAATTTGTATTAGAAACTACGGATTGGATTTAAGTGATCTGGTAAAAATGTTGCCTAAATCTTAATAATTCGAAACTTGTCATTTATAGATATATGAAGTAGCCTACATTTTTATAGGGTTAGCTTAATCAAAACATATGATACTTTTTATTTTCCAATTCCAAAAAGAATTGGATTTTTTTTGCATATAAATCCCAACAGGTTTATTTTTGATACTTGCAACATAATAGCCACATTCTTCAGTTCCACCTTGAAAATTGCTAATTTTCTGGCAGCGGTCACTAGTTTTAAGAGTATGTAAAAATTTCGCTGTTTTCCTATTAGTTGCTACTTGGTTAATTTCTCAGGTATCGTGTTTTCTTATTATTTGATTAACCTGATATTGTGCTACATCAGTTACATAGTCATTTGACGCCCAATAGTAAAATAAAAAAGACCTGCAGCAACAATACATGCAAATATACCAAATTTCACTTTTCTAGTCATTATTGCCACCTCATTTACAATATTGAACAAATAATAGTTCATTTTATTAAAAAAGCAACATATAAAAATGACTGGCTATCATTTGCATAATGATAACCAGTCCTTAACTATATATTGATAAGCTATACTAATTAGTAGAAAAATTTCCTTTAAATTTTATTAATTTCAAATTTAACTCAGCCAATTATCTATCTTAGATGTTCCACACATATCCGTTCCCTTAGGATCCAGCGCGTTTTCTATTTCTTTTCCAGATATTTCGTTCCCATTTTCTTTTATTTTCTCAAGATTATCTTTGTTAACTGTATTTATAATGAACTGATACCCACCGTTTTTATTATCCCTATTTAAATATTTATTATCTACTTTTTTATACATGGTAAAGTATTTTCTAAAGCCAAAATTTTTTTGTTCTCTAACTAAGATATATCTTTCGTCATTATCTATTTTTGCTTTATAAAAGTGGTAACACTCACTTAACCTTCTTATGTAGTTTTTTCCTTTCTCCCCGATACATTCCTCAGGATCGCCAAAAATCCTATTAGACTTTTTTTCGTTGCAAGGCTCACAAACTAATGCCCAGTTTTTATAATAATCATTGCCGCCCTCTTTTTTAGGAACAATATGATCTATTTGACTATCAGTAAAACAGAGACACTTGCCACAATAAACACATTTCCTATCATATAAGTAATAAACAATTCTTTTTTCTTGTTCATTTAAAGGCGGGGTATTATTAGGAACTTTAAAACCAAACCTGCTGTGATATTCTGCGCCCCAATAATTTTGCAGCCATTTTCTTTCATTCTATTGAGAATCGTATTTTGATTTTCAAAGTCTGCTTTTTGCATATCTTTTAAGACGTAATCCTCTTCAACAACAATAAGAAGTTTACAATCTGCTTTGGTAGAAAAGTCTTGAATATCTTCAAATACTTGCTTTACATGAGATGCAGTTTGACTTTTACTGGATTTCGTGCATAATATTTCGCCATTATGAGTGGAATATAAATAAGAAGAATTCCTCCCCATATAGCCAATTGCATTAAATTTTGTTAAGTCAATGTCATTAATTTCTTTAATCTTGCTACAAGGTAAACTCGAAAAAGACATATTCCTTAATTTGTGTAGTAAATTAATTTTTTTATTGCACTGAATCATGGCTATCACCTGTTCTTAAATTTGGATTATTATTTTGTCACTTTTATAATAGCATATTATTACTATACATGTATTCAAAACTCTTATTTTGATTTTTTATCAAAGTTAAATAGTTTTATTTTTATCATAGAAAAAATGCTTTTTATAATTAGATTACTAATCTATTAATAGAAGCACTTTAACGTTAAAATTCTTATTACAAATTATTTTATGCTTTTAATAACTAATCGTTCAAAGCAATTTTTCTGAATATAAAATATATTGCTACTAGTATACATACCTGAACTACTCCAAGAATAATGGTGACACTGTTTAAAGCAGTAAAATTCTTAAATAGCAAGTAAGATACAACTGGGGGTATAACAATAATTGCAACCGCTACACCCGCAAAAATTTTGTTAAGAGCTTGCAGTTGCTCTCTTCCTGTATATTCCATTCCCGCAAATAATATAAGAAGTAAAATCATAATCCACAACATATTTTCACCTCATAATAACTCTATCGTTTATTTTGCTGAACGATAATCACTAAAAATATAAAATAAACCTAACAGAATATGTAAAGCAATTCCAGAGTATTAAGATCGTAAAATTTTAACCTAATTTGATATTTATTACTTCCATTATGCAAATTAAATATAAAATAGAAAAAAATCATTATTCAGGAGTCAAAATTGACCATAGACACTAAGAAACTGCAAAAAGCAGTCATGGAAAATAAGAAAAAACACGGTTTCAATACCACAGATATTGAATTTGAATTATTGCGATTACATGGAGAAGCTAATGAGTTATTTGAAGCCTGGCACAAGAATAATAAGAAAAATATCAATGAGGAATTAGCCGATGTAGGGATATTCCTATTAGGCATTGCAGAAATGCTGGACAGTGACCTGGGCGAAGACATTGTTAATAAAATGAAAATAAGCGAAAAAAGAATATACAAAAATGGCGTTAAACGCAGTCCTCATTAATTATCAGGGTTTAATATATCCAAATATAATATAAATATCATCTTTGATATCAAGTTATATACAAGATTATTTGATAATAGAGAAAGCGTCATAATGTTATGGTTTTAAAAAACTTATCTTATAAAACTAAACATATAATATCTGGTTTTATACAAATTCTTCTAGGTTTCTTTGCAACTTTTGTTTTAAAACACAAATTTTATGTCATAGTCATATTTTTAATTCTTGCCCTCTTGGATTTTGTAAATGTTCTTTTTGGAAAGGATCCAGCCGATAAACCTAAAAAATATTCTGAAAAAGTCTATAGGAATAGGGAGATATTTTCGACTTGCGTAGGTTTAGTTTTGCTTTTAATGGCTTTAGTGGAACTTATAGATAACCCGAGAAGTGTTTTAGGTCTTGTTTCTATGGAAGCTGGCCTGCTATGCGTACTATTCCCCTAATGAGCATTTAGAAATAGTTATTTCTGAAAAGTGTAATCTTAATTTGACAAAGGTTCCGAAATTTTCTCAATTTCGGAACCTTTTTATAATACAAAAATGCACCCAATAGCTGATTTTTACTATTAGGTGCATTTAAATTATTTATTTAGTTCTCTTAAAGTAATTTACTTGGCCGTCTTTGGCTTAGCAGCTTGACTTGCTTCTTCTGCAGTATTAATTGGACTTAATTTCACTCCTGCAATAAATTTGACGTCACTCTTTTTTACATAACCGTCACCCACATCAATGGAATCTGGTCCTCCACCACCTGGAAGGTCAGTGGCATAAAACTTATGACCTTTTAAATGGTAAAACAGTTCTGCTTTATTTTCAGCTGGCACCCAAATGTAAAGCAATTTATCTACCTTTAAATTTCCGCCTTGTTTCCTAATTCTTTGTCCTTTGTGATCTTGCTTGGTGCCATCGGCATTATAGACATCTGTATCTTGATAAAATCTAATATAAGAATAGTGCTCATAATCATAGTAATGAGAAGGCAAATCTTTCTTAACTTTAACGTCTAGGCAATACAGCCAATTATCCGTCCCTTTAATACGATAAATAACTGCATTTGGTATAGCTAATTGGCTAATTTCTTCAGCATATCCTTGTTCTTCAGCACGATCGACTACGAAAGTAGTACCTTTTTTAGCCTTTTTAGTAGTTTTGAGACCATTATTGATCTCATAAATTGGAGCACCACCATCTTTTGTCACTATTGCGATAGTTTCTTCGGTGTTTGAAGCGGTGATTTTGCCCAAGTTGCTGGCTCTTACATATTGCTTTGCGGGACCACCAATGCGGTAATAGCGCAGACCGTTCTTAAACTTCACAGTACCGCCATAAGTTGTAATGGAAGTTCCTTTTCTAATTAAACGATAGTCAGCCCGGCGTGAGCTGGTAGCGTAAACATAGGAATTATGCTTAACTTCACGTTTAACGCCGTCAATGTTATTAGCTTTGATATATTGCTTTTTACCACTAATTCTATAGTATGGTGCGTACGGTTGGAAATCTAAAATAACAGGTTTTTTATCAACTTCAACCCGGCGAAAAGCTGGATATTTAGCATCTACCTTTTGTCCGTTCTCATCATATGCTTGTGACGTATACATAACGGTTCTTATAGTGCTGGGAACCTTTGCTTGAACAGTATGGACTTGATGATTAAATGTTAAAACGGCAGTTAGTCCTAAAAAGCCAGCTGCTAAGTAATGAACAAGTTTTTTATTCATGTATTTTAACCTCTCTTCTTCAAAAAATGCTATCTCTATTTTTGATTCTCTAATTTCTGCAATAAAAACAAGAAATTATATAATTTCATTCTGTGCTTTTCTTAACGATTAATGAAGTTAAAAAATGATGGACTTAATTAGCCAAATATCTTAATAAAAATGCATCCAATAGCTGGCTTTTACTATTAGGTGCATTTAAATTATTTAATTTTCTTAAAATGATTTATTTGGCAGTTTTTTGCTTGGCAGCTTGACTTGCTTCTTCAGCTGTGTTGATCGGGTTTAGTTTTACGCCGTCAATAAATCTAACATCACTCGCTTTGACATAGCTATCGCCAAAATCTACTTCACTACCACCACTTCCGTCTGGCTTATTAGTGGCATAAAACCAATGACCCTTCATATGATAAAATAGTTCGGCTTTATTTTCGGCTGGCACCCAAATATAAAGCAATTTATCTACCTTTATATTACCGCCTTGTTTCCTAATTCTTTGTCCATTAATATCTTTCTTGGTGCCATCGGCATTATAGACGTCTGTATCTTGATAAAATCTAATATAAGAATAATGCTCAGAGTTATAAAAATGATGCGGAAGCTCTTTTTTAACTTTAACGTCTAGGCAATTGAGCCAATTATTCGTCCCTTTAATACGATAAATAACTGCATTTGGTATAGCCATATTGGTTATATCGTCGGCATATCCTTCTTCTTGAGCTCGGTCGACTATAAAAGTAGTACCTTTTTTAGCCTTTTTAGTAGTTTTGAGACCATTATTGATCTCATAAATTGGAGTCCCACCGTCTTTTGTTACTGTTGCAATAGTTTCTTCCGTGTTTGAAGCAGTGATTTTGCCCAAGTTGCCGGCTCTCACATATTGTTTTGCAGGACCACCAATGCGGTAATAGCGCAAACCGTTCTTAAACTTGACGGTACCACCATAAGTTGTAATTGAGGTTCCTTTCCGAATTAGGCGGTAGTCAGCCCTGCGTGAACTGGTAGCATAAACATAAGAGTTACGTTTGACCTTGCGTTTAACACCATCGATATTATTAGCTTTGATATATTGTTTTTTCCCGCTAATTTTATAGTATGGAGCATAGGGCTTGAAAGTTAGGATTAATGGCTTTTTTTCAACTTTGACCTGATGAAAAGCTGGATACTTAGCTTCAACCTTCCGTCCATCCTCATCGTATGCTTGTGACGTATACATAACAGTTCTTATGGTGCTGGGAATCTTTGCTTGAACAGTATGGACTTGCTGATTAAATGTCAGAACGGCAGTCAGTCCTAAAAAACCAGCTGCTAAATAATGAACAAGTTTTTTATTCATATTTTAACCTCTCTTCTTTAAAAAAATTACTATTTTTTTGCCATTGTTCTTATTTTGGGAACAAAAGCGCAAAACGAGACAATAGTAAAAAACAACTAATATAATAACTATTACTAATCATGTACCCCTTTTTATAATTATGGAAGATAAAAAATGATTAATTTAATTAAGGAAATATCTTAATATATAGGAAGATACTTAATTTTAAACTTTCTTCGTTGAATTTATACGTATTTATACGTATAATAAGAAACATGGAAGGTTTACTTTACGACGAAGACGCCAAGAGAAATTATCAAGATTTTAAAAAAGCAAGGCTTTGTGAAAAAGTCTCAAAATGGTTCCCATCTAAAAATGTATAACCCCATTACAAATGTTACTATTCCTGTTACCATTCATCCGAAAGAAATGAAAAAAGGACTAGAACAGAGAATTCTAAAAGAAGCTGGATTAAAATAAATTTTTCAGCTAATTTTTACATGTTAGGAGGAATTAATATGTCTAAGCTTTTAGTATACCCTGTTGTACTACACCCTGAAGACACTGGCTATACTGTCGAAGTTCCAGATATTACAGGTGGTTTTACTCAGGGCGAAGATTTAACTAATGCTTTGGAGATGGCTTCTGATATGATTGGATTAATGTTAGAAGACACAACTAATTATCCTAAACCATCTAAGTTAGAAAGTATCCATGTTGCTGACAATGATGTTAAAACTATTGTGGCCATTGATATGGATGAATATAGACGCAATAATCCCAAGACAATCCGCAAAACAGTAACTGTACCAGAATATCTGGTAAAAATGGGCAAAGAGAAAAATTTAAATTTTTCTGCTGTACTAACTAAAGCCTTAAAAACAGAATTAAATTTATAACTAGAAAAAATAAGTCCAGGAAGTTAAGCAACTTTCGGGACCTTTTTACAGTTTTCTGGACTAATTTAAATAGCATAATACAAAATAATGCACCTAATAGCTGATTCTTACTATTAGGTGCATTTAAATTGTGAATTCTTTCTTGACCGTTTTTGCTCAGCAGTTATAACCATATTTATGCTGTACTACTGAACTGCTTAACCAAAAATTCTAAAAGTTAGCCTTCTTCACGTAGCGGTTCAGTCCGATAATGTAGTAATAGCGACCTTTCCGCTTTACTGCACCACCATATGTTCTAACTTTGCGTCCGCGTTTCAGACTGGCATGTCTTATTTTCTTTGCTTTTTGATTATAGATGAGTGCATTATGCTTTAACTTACGCTTTTGGCCTGTAATATTAGTGGCCTTCACAAACGTATTATTATCTAAAAGATAATACTTCTGACCGTTTATGGTTTCGGTATCATAGGTAGTAATCATCTGGCCTGACATAAGTTCGCCTGTCACCCGCTTACCGTTAATATCATAGAGATACGAATTATGCATTACCATCCTTTCAATCCCTTTAAGGTAAGTATAAGTTACAGTCTGAGGCTGGTAGCTGAAGAAGCCTGTCGCATTATAAGGTCTTGCCTTTAATAAATAACCAGCAAATTTCAGTTCTTGGGTAACGTAGCCATCACCAACATTACCATTCAAGATTTTATCAGGTGTTAGTTTAAGGCCATTTTTATCTTCATAATGGACTCTGACCTCAGCTCCTGCAATCGGCTCCATAACACCAGATGAATGGCTTGGTGGGGTTGGCGTTGGCGTTGGAGTCGGGGTTGGCGTTGGTGTTGGTGGTGTTGGCGGATTGACTGGTGGCTTATCCTCATCAAAGTGTGTACCCTCGCGAACATAAGTATCGGCATCTTTAGCTGGATCATAATTTGCCATTAACTCTTTTGAGCTCCACCTATTTTTGCCTTTAGGATCATTAAGTGTACCATCAGCAACATTGATCCAAGTACCATCAGTATTTAATCCAGTACCATTGACAATATTATCTTTACCTAGCTTTAACAAGTTTAGACTCTGCAAATCAATTAGCATTTCGGAAATATATGTAATTTTGCTCATATCAAATCCGCTAATGTCAAGTTCCTTCAAGTCATAATCGAACTTAAACATCTCGCTCATATTAAAAACATTCGCAGTTTTAAAGTTGCTGAGATCAAGCTTTGTAATATGCTTGCAACCCATAAACATTCTATTCATTGCAGTTACTTTATCAGTATTAAATTTGCTAACATCAATTTTTGTTAAGCTTTCGCAGGCCCCAAACATACTTGACATAGTTGTAACGTTAGCAGTTGAAAAGCCGCTAACATCTAAGTCAGTTAGGGAAACGCAATTGTTAAACATCCCGCTCATATCAGTAACATTATCAGTTTTGAAATCTTCACCAAACTTAATGCTTTTTAGTAAATAGCAATTCTGGAACATGGTACTGGTATCGGTCACCTTACTAGTTTTAAAGTTGCTTAAATCAATTGCACTTAGTCTCCAACATTCTTCAAACATGCCACTTAATAATGAAACATTTTCGGTATTAAAGGTACTAACATCAATATTTTTAAGATTTTCGCAACCATAAAACATGCTTGTCATTCTGGTAACATTGGCAGTATTAAAGTTTTTTAGATTAACATCGCTTAGATTAATACATGTTGAAAACATGCTTGTCATATCAGTAACTTTACTAGTATCAAGCTTGTCCAAGCCGTCTATATTAGTTATATTACTAAATCCTTTAAATAGATACCTGACTGACCCGCTAAGTGCCAAGTGACCCTGAATAACAATATGGTTAACATTTACAGGATCAAGCCCTACATTATATAAAGCATTTGCCAGCGGTTTCGGATCTTCAACAACTGTGGAGCTACCAGGAATAGTTAACGTTTTACTGGACGAATCATAGCTAAGTGACAGATCACTATCGCCCCATGGAACTGTCCGAGTTCCTCTTGTTGCAATTTTCGCTTTTTTTACTGAATTTGCAGGAGGTGAAGCCGATGCAAATGTTGTTTGCGGTTTAATAATATTTAAACCTACCACAGTCATAGCAATAAAAGCTAAGCACGTTGTAAGTTTAATATTAAAAAGATATTTCTTCATTATTCGTCTCCTTTAAGTAATATAATTCTGCCTAACCCAAGTGTAGCATAAATAACATTTGTTATAAAGTATTTTTTAGATATATACACACATATATATTTATAATTTATTATTATTTTTAATATAAAAAAATACCGAAATCATATAGCATTAAATTAATTATACGGATATATACCAGTAATATACATGGAATGTCACCTTTTTTAAGCTAACATAAAAGGAGTAATAATGAATTTTCGTCTCAAACTTTTACCATAAAGTGACATGCTTTTTCTAATGACTGCTAAAGAAATTCATGCACCACTGGTAATCAAAAAGATAGTATCGGAGTAATTCCAACGGATACTTAGAAAACTTCTATCGCAAAATTAAATAAATTGAGCGTACAACACTTGGTTACGCCAACTTCCACAATCTGCTAACCAGGATTAGATTAGCAGAAAACAAGGTAAAAGAAAAAGAACCAAGCAGCTAATAAAATACTTGATTCTTTTTATATATATCAACTATATCAACGACAATGAACAATTATTTATTTAATTGACAGCTTTAATTTTGCCAGTTGTCGAACACTTTTATAATTAAGCAAGTTAAAACCACAGTTAAAATTAACGGAATAACCATTTCCCAAGCCGTCAGGATTTGTACTTGACTGCTAATAGTAGATTCCCAAAATGTTATTAATCTTATTTGCCACGCCCAAGGAACCACAGGCCAGATAAAATCAAAAAGACTGGTGATGCTTAAGCCTGAGATTACGACACCAAAGAAGCCCAGAATCATAGCACCACCAACATTAAACTTTAAGGCTATCCATTGGGCTAATTCATATTGAATAAGACCGAAAAGTGCAAAAATAAAACTGGTTAGTAAAATTTTAATAAAGGATATATTATTTATCTGAAAGGCAAACCTTAAAATAAAGAAATAAATCAAACTCATTCCGATAATTTCAAGGAAATATAATAGCCAATAATATAATAGTTGCAGTTCGATAGTTAAGCCTTTTTTGCCAGGATTAGCCAACCAATTTTTACAATGACCAGCTTTTTCCTCACGATCGAAAACTAGACCTATAACAATGCTAATAACTAGCGGAGAAATAAGTGCCAGCAATTCGTAAAAAGTTATTATCAGAACGGATGAGTTTACAATATTTTTTCTTGTACCATAATAAAATCCCATTAATAATGGATAAACAATTAAAGTTAACAAATGTAAATATAATAAAAAACTCCGCTTAAGTTTAACGTTTTCTGACCGAAAAATATTTTTAAGCATTTTTGATTACCTGCTTCTTAAATGATCTCGCAGCCAGATAGCTGAACAAAACGAAAAGCAGAATAGCTGCTGCTATAATCCAATAATTATTTGAACCTGCCACATTATGACCTAGAGGTAATCCGTTAATATTCATTTTTATCAAGGGTACTGGGAAAAGCTCAGACCAAGTAAATGGCCAAATTTTGCCAAGGAAATAACTATTTACTTCTATGCCGCTAAAAATTCCGGCAAAAGCCAATACAATAGTTACATACATATTAGTAAGGCGACTAAGCCAAAGATATAAAGGAATTTGCCAAAGATTGACTAACCAAATACCAAAAATTACCAAAAAACATGAAATTAACGAGACACTAATTTCAGAAATGAAATAAAGCAAGCTTACAAAAAGGGCTAAAAATAAAGAAGAAACTAATGTTAAAAGTGCAACGTGTAGAATTCTACCTAATTCATAATCAAATAAATTGTAAGGTGAGCTCAAAATCAACTTATAGTTCGTACTATTTTTCTCATGTCGATCAATCAACCCAACAATCAAAGCAAGAAATAAGGGAAACCAAATGGTACTCCACTGATTAATGACACTTTGAATAGCATAACCAGTGGTGGCAAAAAGCACTGTCACTACAATTATTACTAAAAGAGGATAAAGCCACAATAACTGTCTGACTAAAGTTCTTTTTGTTTTTATCACTTCAATAGATAATGAGTTAAGCATTCGTTACACCAGCATTCATTAAAGTATCATTAAATAATTGTTCCAGATTTTCTGTATGATCTATAGTTTTTTCAAGTAAAAGCCGGCCTTTGCCGATAATGCCAATCTTATCGGCTAAACGCTCGACTTCAGAAAGCATATGACTAGAAATGATAATAGTAATGCCTTCTTTCTTAAAATTAGAAATCAAATTCCGCAATTGCTGAATTCCCAGTGGATCAAGTCCATTTGTCGGTTCATCCAAAATTAACAACTTGGGTTGGCCAACAAGAGCTAAGCCAATTCCAAGGCGTTCTTTCATTCCCAAAGAAAAATTTTTAGTCAGTTTTTTACCCGTATCACTAATGCCTACTTTTTCCAGAATAGCTGGTATTTCGCTTTCTTCGACTCCTCTTAAACGACAAACTACCTGGAGATTTTCAGCAGCCGTTAAATTACCATAAAGAGGTGCGTTTTCAATCAAAGAACCAATAGCAGATAAATCCGCTCTAGACCAATCGTGACCAGCAAACGTAATGGCACCACTTGTAGCGGGTATGATTCCCGTTAAAATCTTCATTAAGGTAGTCTTACCTGCGCCATTGGGGCCTAGTAAACAATAGACCTGATTTTCTGGGACATGTAAGCTTATTTGATTGAGTACAACTTGATCTTTAAACTTTTTTGTTAGTTTATTTGTTACTATTAAATCAGACATACTTTCCTCTTTTATAATAATTTTTATTATTAAAATATACTCAAATAGTTTTAAAAGCAAACCTAAATACAAGCAATTTAACAATATTAAACTTTATTCACCTAACATAATGAAAATGATTATATTATATATCAAAAACTGCGTCAATATAATTTGTAATAAGTAGCTATCCAAAAAGCAATTTGCTCTAAACAAAAAGCTTAATAATCCGGCTCTATAATTTATCCTGTTAATAGGCTTTTTATTGCATAAAAAGAAGGACATATTCCTCTTGCATTAAAATACCAACCTCAGTATTTATAACAGGTTTGAATTATGTCCCCTTTTGTTGATTATATTAAGTTTGCTCTTGATATTTTAAAGATTTTTTCTTTCGCTTGGCTAACAACTATAAGCACAGAGTCTTATGTAGCACACACGATAAACGTTAGCTGGCTCAACCTGACTTGATAGGAAAATACTGCTGTACTTACCAGCCTTCTATGCTTAAAGCGTAATTAATAGGTTAACACCGGAGTAATTCCAACGGATACTTAGAAAACTTCTATCGCAAAATTAAATAAAGTGAGCGTACTGCATTTGACTGCGCCAATTTCCACAATCTGCTAACTAAAACCAGATTGTTAGAAAATAAGGTAAAACGAACAGAATTTGACAAAGAATTGGTTTTGCCTTTTCTTTTGGATTTTAAAGCAATAGCAAAAGTTGCAATTTCATTTTAATCTCGCATGCTTAAATGAACACTTTCCTTTCTCAAATGATATTCTATTTGTACTACTATTTGAGTATCACTTCTACTTCTTAGGTTCTTTTTAAATGATTTACTTGGCCGTATTTTGCTCAGAAATTATCAGCAAATTTGATATTTAGTGAAATTTGCAAAGTCAATTTATACGGTCATAATTTTTTGTTGTTTTATAAGTTTTAATATATAAACGAATTAGCTATACAAGTGCATCTTTGTATAACTAATCCATTTCTTGTGTTACCATAGAAGACAGTAAAGTGCTACAAGCGCTTTCAGATATTGATAAAAAGGGGATTTTTTCTATGAATCAAAAAGTAGTTATCATTGGTGCTTCTCATCCGGGTCATGAAGCAGCTATCGAGTTATTAGACAGATATCAAGATCTTGATGTCACTATTTATGAAGCAAGTGACTTTGTTTCATTTATGTCTTGCGGAATGAAGCTCTTTTTAGAAGAAAAAACTACCGGTCAAGACAATGTACGTAATTTTTCACCTGCTGATTTAGAAAAATTAGGTGGTAAAATTGTCAATAATTCGCAAGCAGTTGCCTTAAATCCGGCGAATAAGCAAGTTACAATTAAAAATACCCAAACTGGACAGACTGAAGAAGTTAATTATGACAAATTAATCTTGTCTCCAGGAGTTGATCCACTCCAATTACCTGTTCCAGGGGCAGATTTAGACTATGTTTATTTAATGCGAGGCTACAGTTGGGCTAAAAAGATCAATGAAGCTCTTCATAATGATGAAATTAAAAACATCGTTGTTGTGGGTGCTGGTAACGGAATTGCTGCCGTTGAAGCTGGTGTTTTAGCTGGTAAAAACATGACCTTGGTTGATGCCAGCAACCATATTTTGGCTAATTATTTTTCAAAAGACTTTACCGCTGTTTTTGAACAAGAAATGCGAGACAAGGGAGTCGATTTAAAGCTTAATACAAAAGTTACTGGCTTTACCAATGATCACCTAGTCCAAACTGATCATGGTGATATTAAAGCTGATTTAGTTATCGTCGCTGCAGGCATTGTTGCTAATACTGACTGGCTTAAAGATACTATTAATTTAAACCAACGTGGTTATATTGAAACAGACGAATATTTGAGGACTAATCAAAAAGACGTTTATGCTTTGGGTGATGCTATTTGGCCACTATCAATCCCGGCTAATAAAAGAATGCCGATTCCATCGGCAGTCGCTGCTCGCCATGAAGCAAATTACTTAGTACAACATTTGTTTGAAGAAAAACCAAGCCGGCCATTCCCAGGTTTAGTGGGCGGACAATTACTAGAATTTGGTGATGTACATGCGGTAGTTAGCGGCCTCCCACAAAAATCTGCTGAATTTGCCGGCATTAATGCTGCAACTAGCATCTACATCGATCATTTGCGTCCAGACTTTATTCCTGTAGATGATAATCCGTTAGGATATATTTCCTTAACTTATAACAAGGATACTCATCAAATTCTGGGGGGTGCAGTTATGTCTAAATATGACATCACTGCTCAAGGAAATGTTTTAAGTTTAGCAGTTGGTCATAAATTAACGTTAGAAGATTTAGCTGAGCAAGACTTTTTCTTCTCACCAAGTTTTGATCGGCAATGGAATATCTTGAATTTGGCTGCACAACATGCGCTAGGTTTACACAAGTTTTAATTAATTTTGATAGGTGCTTAACCTTGTGAAATACCCCATTATAGTGTCCTAGTATGTTTAGCAAATTTAATAAAGAAAAAGAAGTTTTGTAGCTCTTTTAAAAAAATTAGCGGCTTGATAAGCGGAAGTTGATTAAGAAATAGAAGACTGTCTCTAACCTGCTAAAGTATGATTGGGACAGTCTTTTTTATTCTTAGAGTTACTACTGCTTGAAAATGACTAAAAAACCCTAAATATGATTTCATCATTTGATAAATTTTCACTTAATTTATATATGCCTTTACTTTTATGTTGCCTTGCTTCAATTTGATGCAATAAATAGACTTGACATCTTTTGTCTTGACATAGCCATCAACTACGTTTATCTGATTAACATTACCAGTCATATAAAATTTATGACCAGATATATACTAAAATGATATATATATGATACAATTATTAAGAGATGATAAAAATGAAAAAAAGCATTTATAAACTTATTTGGGAATTCTTTTCTTTTCTGATATTAATAATCTTTATAGGGTGGTTAATGGATCCCAAAAATACTTTTACAATGAGAAATATTGCTGGGTGTGTAATTAGTTCAATTATTTGGACGTTTGTTATGTATTTTTTTGAAGTGAAATCCAAAAATAAGGAAAAGGTTTAAAAAATAAAACAGTGTATTAATTAGAATTCATACAATAGCATGACGTTGTACTAAGCCCCAAAAGTTGGATAACTTTTGGGACTAATTTTATGACAAAATTATCTAGGGGGTCAAAAAACACTATAACTAAATAAAACGCTTATCTTGATTAACTTCACTATTCTTGGAAAGTTAATTTTTTATCTGCTTTCCAATTTAAATAGCTTTAGCTTATTTTCAATTCATTAATTAGTATTAATCTCTTTGAAAGCCTAACCGAAGACAGCTATACTGCTCTATAATGATTAGTAGATATTTAATCAGTTTTTGAGGTGATTACATGAAATTAAATAAAAAGTTTGTTTATGCTTCTATAGCAAGCATTCTTGCTATTAGTCCTATGCTACCCGCAGTAATGCCAAGCAATACAGAAGCATTAGCTGCTAAGACTGATACTCTCACGTTGAATCATAATTCTTATGTTTATACGGCTCAGGGCAAGCGCACCTATTATAACGGTAAAAGAACATTGCGTATGGGCACCACCGTAAACGGTAGTAACAAAACAACTTCAATTAATGGTAAAAGCTACTATCCTTTAACCAGTGGTGCCTACGTTAAGGCGGCTAATGTTGGTGTTGTTAACAAGCAGGTACAAAGTGGTAACTTGAAACTCAATTACAATTCTTATGTTTACGATAAGAATGGCAAGCGTTTGGGGAAATTCCATGGCAGTAAAAAGAATACGCATTTGCGCAAAGGCACCCCCTTGAAATACTCTGGCTCTGTTGAAAAAATTGACCGGAATAGCAAACAATATTTCTTAGTCAATGATGACAACTATAATCAGTCATGGCTCCCCTATGAAAAAATTGGCAGCAAATACTACTACAATATAGGCGCTGGCGGCTATGTTAATGCGGCCAATGTTGGCAATATTGATAACAAGCCCCTTTATGTCGCAGAAGCAACCGTAACAATTGCCAAAAGAAACAATTATATTAAAGCCATTCAAGTGGGTCTAGGTAAAGAGCAAAGGAGCATTAAGCCACTCCAAAAAATAAAAGTCGATCGTGAAACACTAAAGGCAGGAGACCCAACCGATTCACCTAGTTATATTATTAGTGGAACAAAAACTGGTTGGCTTGCTAAATCATTAGTTCAAAAAAAGGTAAGACAACGACTGTTAACTTGTACTGGTGACACATATGTTCTAATTACTGCTCCTACAGACACATATGACGTTAACGGGCAATTGCGAGCAAACCAGTATATACAATCCGGTCAGACGCCTTTTAACAAAGGTGAAAAAATCCCCGTTGATGAACTGTTATATATTTGGTCAAATAAAGATAATAAAGCCGAACTTTATTATCATTTAGGTGCTGCCAATAACATTTCTAATAACAATTTCATATATAACAACAAAGATCGAATGACTTTTATTAAAACTGCTGATTGCAAGTATATTTCTGGTCCATTTTTGAAACCTCTCAATACCGTTGATGAGGCTAAAGCAGACTCCAAGACTGCAACTACAACCGACAAAAAAGATCTGCAAAAGCTAATTAATCATGAAAAAGCAGTTAAAAATAATGAAAGTATGGAAGTTGATTCTGGCATTTATGATGAAACATTAAAAAGAGCAAAATATATTAACAGCTCAAATAGTTCAACTGTGGCTGCTGTAAAAGAAGTCACTAGAAGTCTACAGCTTGAAGATAAATTAGCCTATATGCCTCCTGTTGAAGCAATTATTTATCATCATTTAAAAGACACAGCACCAGAATATTTTTGAAGTTACACACAGAAAAAAATTCAATTTTAAGATGTTCATATTAATTACTTTTAAAGGTAATTGATATGAGCATCTTTTTATAATTATCCTGAATAATATCAGCCAAAAAAGATTCTAATTAATAAAAAAGCCATAATAATACTCCCCAAAAGACTATATAATATTTTTCATTTTTGCGCGAACATATGTTTGCTTTATGCATACATTTGTGCTATATTAAAAGCGACTTCGAAGTCGTATTAACTTGTTTTCAATTATTTTTATAATTCTCAGAAGGGAGAATAATTATGAGTATCAAAAGTTTATCTATATCACTATTATATAATGGTAAATTGTAAAATGAAGTTGAACACCTGCGCTGATTAGAAAATGAAAAAAGTCCATTGGACTTCTTTGATAGAATGTAATTACCAACCTAATTCTAGAAAGAAGTTTCCAATGAACTCCCTTAATTCTATCATATCTACTCACCAAAAGGGCCAACATCTTGCTTTGCAAGACCGCGTAATTATCCAAGTTTTACGCAGCCAAGGCCAGTCCCTGCGTCAAATTGCCCGTGCCCTCAACTGCTCGCCCACCACGGTCAAGTACGAGCTTGCACGCGGCCAGATTTCTTTGTATCACGGCAAACGGTACCGCTACGATGCCCGAAGCGCAAAGACGCTATCAGATAAGGCGCTTAAACTGCGGCCGTAAGCAAGCTTTTCTAGCCAAAACCCGCTTCATTAAGTACGTTGAACAGCACTTCTTCAAGCAGGGCTGGTCGCTTGATGCCTGCGCCGGTCGCGCCTTAGCCAGCGGCGCATTTGTCCGGAATGAAACAGTCTGCACCAAGACGCTTTACCATTATGTGGAACTTGGTTTATTACAGATTAAGGCAACTGACTTGCCTGAGTGCTTAAGCCGCAAGACGAAAGCCAAACGGGTACGCCAGCATAAACGCAGATTGGGCCGCAGTATTAGTGAACGGCCTGCTGCTATTAACCAGCGCCGCGAGTTTGGCCACTGGGAGTGCGACTTAGTTTTAGGACATAAAACCAAAGATGACCAGGCCCTTTTAACCCTGTATGAACGCATGACCCGCAAATTCATGATTATCCCGATTAAGGATAAGACGGCTGCATGCGTGATGGCAGCCTTTAAAACCTTAAGCAGCCAATACCAGGAGCACTGGCACGAGGTCTTTAAGACCATTACCACCGATAATGGTTCTGAGTTTGCGGATTTAGCTTAGTTAGAACAAATATCACAGACACTGGTCTACTACGCGCACCCCTATACTTCTTGTGAGAAGGGCGGGGTTGAGCGGCACAACCGGCTAATCCGGCGCTTCATTCCTAAAGGCAAGTCCATCAAGGATTATGACTTAATGCAAATCTATGGCATTGAGGACTGGAGCAATAACCTGCCCTGCAAGATCTTAGCCTACCACACACCCGATGAATTATATGAAAGAAGATTAGATTGCATCTATCAGATCAAGTAGGGTGTTCAACTTAAAATTGCAATTTTCGGCAAAACAAAAGTCAACTATATTTTGCAAAAATAAAACAAAAATATTTGTTGATTCATCAAGCTTTGTGACATATTATCGAATATAAATCGGTTTTTTAAAACATAAATTTACACAAAAAATAAGCCACCCCAGACTTGTTGGAATCAGGCTTTAGCCTATTGAACGGAATCAAAAACTACTCTGAACAAGTGGAATTTGCTCAAAAATCTCAAAGATGTGATATAATTTGTATAAACAAAAAGGCGCTGTCTGCAAACAGCGCCTGCCCAGAGCCGCTTTTAAGAGCGGTGGCTAATATTAATAGATTACAAAACCCGCTAACCTCGCCAAAAGTTAAAGCGGTTTTTGTTTACTTATGTTTGTGTAGCATTTTGCGCAGCTTGCGGTAAGACTTTATAAGCTTCTGAGCCTGCTTGGTGATCTTTGTCATCACAACAATGCTTTCGTAACCAAACCTCAGAAGCGAAAGCAGAGCAAGCATGATAGCAGTCAGCCACGCCACAACGTAAATTGCACCTCAGTATTGTAAGATCTGCATAGGAATTTAAAACTTCCATAGGCATCACCTTCCTTTGAAGTGCCACCGCTCATATTAACTTTTCTGGTTAATACAATTATAACATATAAAATACGTCCAAACGCTGATAAAATAAAGCTTTATAGCTTGTGCATTATACTCGATTTAAGATTTACAAACATAAGAATCAGAAAAAGAAAATTAATAATGTCGTAATCGAGTTACTCACGTTTTAAACTAAGCATTTGCTGATCTACAATAAAAGCTGTGAACCAAAATTAGGCTTAAATATAAGTTTGGTTTTCGACAAAAGGTATTTAGAAATATTGATTAAGACTAGGATCAAAAAGATAAAGAAATGGATTAGAAGAAAGGTTCTAATTATGGTTTTCGATGTTTTTTTAAAAAAGCAAAAGCCGTTAATGCTAAAGATTATGTTTTAGGGATAATGGCCGATGATTATCGCCAATACAGAATAGAATCATCAGACAATGATTCTAAAAGTTTTGCCAAGCTTATATTTAACTTAATCATTCAAGAATCGTATAAGCATTTAAAGGATGATACTTTTATTAGTCCTGATGTAATCTTCGATATGATTAGCAAGCAGATTGACAACGTATCTAGTTTCCCTACAGAAAAGTTTGACTTTGATTCTATAAACCTTGCGCCAATTTCAACCGTAAAACTCCCCAATTTGCTTTTGGGTAAAAGAATAAACAAAGAAGCAAATAGATTAGCTAAAGGTTTAGATGAAGTTACAAATTATGGTGAGTACGGCCATTACATGATTTTCTATAATGACGATGATCAGATCTTTTCCTTAAAAGACAATGAAGAAAGGAATCTTGCCCTAGTTTTCTACTACTTTATTGATGGATGTAGAAAATATAAATTGAAACCTCATCACATGTTAAGAGCCATTAAAGAACAAGCATACAAGCTAAGAGCGACACTTCTCTTCAAATCCAAGACAAATCCCCCACTATTGTTCTATAAACTCGGAAGTGGCGATAGATATGACTACTGCAGAGATGTTTCAGAATTTGAAAAAGATCAGAAAATAAAATCAGCAATGTTAAAGCTTGCAAAGCAAGATGTTGGCCCTTTTGGTGAGTAGATATGGTAGAATTAAGGGAGTTCATTGGTAACTTCTTTCTAGAATTTGGAGTAATTACATTCTATCAGAGAAGTCCAATGGACTTTTTTCATTTTCTAATCAGGGCAAGTGTTCAACTTCATTTTACAATTTACCGTTTTTTTAGAATGCGTCAATTACTCACATGTTTAACATAAATCCTGGATGTTTAATCGCTAAAAGTCAGTCCCATTTAGTCATTAATTTTAATAAAAAGAAATCAAAGTTTTAAGTCTTATGTGACTATATTTTTTATCGCTTAGACTAACTTATTAAGAAATTTATGTCCTTAATTGTAAGTTTAGCAGAAAGGTTTCCATGTATATATAATATTTGTAGAGTTTTCATTGATTTTTAACATTTTATTGTTCTTTATGTGATTCTGATTTTTCATTGAACTACTATTTATAGCCACAAAGAAGTGGTTATTTAGATTTTTTATGAAAACTCACCTGATTTTCTTTATAAGATACTTTATTAATTAGGATTCTACTCACTACTCAGCTCGTTGTGCAAAATTAATTCAGTCATGATATAATGTAACTGTAAAGAAAAGAGGCCTTGCGCTAACAAGACCTCTTTGAAAACAAGCAGCCGCTCTAAAGGCGGTTAGCTGTCTAGGTAATAGAAGACTATCCCCAACTTGCTAAAGTATTATTGGGACGGTCTTTTTTATTTCTTGTGATTATTGATATAATCCAACAACACAATAATAAACGTGGCGAATGCCAACATTATTTGTAATGCCTGGTAAACGCTCATTAACTGCTTCTCTTTCTAAAAGATTTCGTGCCATAGGCACCATCTCCTTTCCGGATCAACAGCCAACCGCCCTCAAAACAATTTGCTTGAATTCTAAATTAATTATAACAAATACTGTTTGCATATTGAATAACTATAGAGTATTATTGCCAAATCAATGGCTTATTTTGATTATTTCCACTATATAGTATTTTGTTTCCCTCTTTAAAAACTAAAATACATTTTTGACACTGGTAAAAGACGGTTTTACTACCAGTGTACTAAGCCAATCCAAGTTTAAAATGAGCGCATTTTTAAGGTATGTAAATAAGACTTTTTAATCAATATTGGGAGCGCTAAAATAGCTTTATCACGTAAAAAATATAGGAAAGGAATTTTTATGATTAGAAAATGCCAAGTAGCTGACAGTCCAGCTATTCAAAAAATCAATCAAATTGAACTAGGTTATGATTATCCTGTCGAAAAAACGGCCGCTAACATTAAAAGGTTGCTAAATGATCCCAAACATCACTATCTCTGGGTCTTTGAAGATGAAGATAGCAAAAAGGTTGAGGGATATTTGCATGCAGAAATTTTTGAAGAAACCTACTTTGACCCCATGTTCAATGTTTTAGCTTTAGCAGTAGATTCTTCTGCCCAAAAGAAAGGCATAGGCAGTCAACTTATGCAAACTTTGGAAAAGCAGGCTAAAAATTTAGGCATGAAAGAAATTAGGTTAAATTCAGGAGAATCACGTTTAGGTGCTCATAAATTTTACGAAAAACTGGGCTATACCAGTAATAAAATGCAGAAAAGATTTGGTAAAACCATAAAATAATTTATTTAAACTGTAATTGATTTTCGTTGTTTATAAATGTTTACTAATAATAATTTAGCTAGTACATTATATATAAATTTAAAGCAATTAACTATACTTCATAATACATCTAAAGTGCTACTATGCATATGAGGTGATCAATAATGCTAAGTCCAGAAAAAAGCAAAATTTCGATTTCAGTTAAAGTTAATTCAGAAGATAAAAACCGAGTTACAAAAATATTTAACGGCCTAGGCCTTAATCTTTCGACTGCCATTAATATATTTATAAAGAAAAGTATTGCTGAAGGTGGTTTACCGTTTGAAGTTAGGGATCCATTTTATAGTGAGGAAAATCAAGCTGAACTAAATCAGCGTTTCAAAAAGATTAACAATAATCAGGATATCCATTCACATCATCTTTTAAATAGTGAGCAGAAGAAAGAATGACAGTAGAATTTTTAGATAAAGCTTGGAATGAATATGTTAATTGGCAAGCCGGAAAAATTAAAATATCAAATTGGTTGGTCAAGAAGAATAAATAATGTAGATAGATTAGTTTACACAGTTAAAAATGAGCGATTAATTATTATAGCTTGCAAAACTCACTATAATTAAAGCTAAAAATCCTCTTAGTTAGATTTCAATTTAACTAAGAGGATTTTTATATGTTTATATGTATAAATCTTTACATTCACAAAACTAGCAATTTCTTTAAATATACTATTCATCTAAAAGTCTGATAAATCTATTGGTGCGGACACCTTTCCTTTTTTTAAATTAGCAACAGATTCATCCATTGCTTTTAATCCCTTATCAGAAATATCTTTTGATTTGACTAATTCTCTATGTTCCAATATTAAGCAACCTTTATTATATTCTTTTACATATCATAATCATATTTTGATCTAAGCAGTGTAACTAGTTTTTGCTAGCCGTCTGAGCAAAGTGATTGTTAACAACTTGCATAATAAATTTCTCCCTTTTCTATGGGATCCACTGCGAAAAGCCTATCATATTAAAATTAATAAAAGAAGAAATAACACAATAAAAACCCGCCTTATTTATACGATCTGAAGTTAACCCCCAGAATTGGACAAAGATTCCAATTCGGGGGTTTTCTTATGTCTAAATATTTACAAAAAACAAAATTAGAAGC